>PKTP01000010.1 GCA_002869105.1 Alphaproteobacteria bacterium | reverse complement strand
TATATCCAGCCTTGCCAAAAGAAACCGCCACCGGCAGCCCCACATAGCCCAGGCCAATTACTGAAAGTGTGTAGTTAGAAGAAAGAGAGGTCATCAGTACAAAATGTTTTTTTGTTTATTTATCATGGTTTAGGGTCGCCTGACAACTGGTTGCCTAAAGAGCCTTTTAAATTCAACCAATAGCGGGTGTGTTTCAGAGTCCCTTTTTTCTTCAAGATAGATGTTCTTTTGAACCAGGCCGATTAAATCCCGGGTGGTTATGGCAGAGGCCGCGCCAGGGATGGCCTGATAATTCTTGGAACTCAGCCCCCTTTAAATCCAAAGCAGTCTTCTTGAAACATTCTTATAGTCCGCCAAGGATCCTTGGTTGCAGGCAAGGATCAGCAAGTAAGAAAGCTGCCAATTACATCTTTTTTTGGAGTTGATAGCGACGAATAACAATCATAAAAAATACACTTGCATCTACGATTGTAGCTGCTGCAGGAAAGAGCGTATTGACTAAAGTATGCTCATTAAACGTGAATATGGAAAGTCCAAACTTTATCGAACCTATTAAAAAAATCCCAGGCATATCCTCCTTTGGGAAGAGGAAGCTCTTACGTAAGGTAGGGTAATACCCAAAAGTATCTGCAATCGTGATAATAATGACGGCATATAAAGGATTTGAAGTAAAAATCCAGAAGATGATCGCAATGATGCTTGCCAATAGAGTAATCCAATCGCCTCGGCTAAAAGTGTTTGATTTGCTATAAAAAAAGGAAAAAATGCCTATTAAAAAGCATTGAATCGAAACGGCAAGGGTAACAAGAGATCCAATTCCTGTATTTTCCGTGAGCTGAGCCAGGTATGAGACCATAACAGTGGTTCCCCAAATCAGCCACGAAAACGCATGCAGAAAAATCTTTTTCTGGATTGTTGCCCAAAGGTAATAAAGAAGTGCGACAACAGAAAGAGCTGTCCCCAGCCCAGTCAAAAGTTCATTCCACATTATCATAAAGCCACTTGCAAAAGTTAAATAGAATTATCTAACTTAATAAGAAAAAACGCCAGCTAATTAAGTATCTAGGAATTCTTTATAAAAAAAATTGCACTAACCCAAGCAGTGAGCACGCCAGCCTTGGAGTGTTTCACAATGACATAGCGTTCAAACTAAGCTAGACCCGCAAAAATATTTTCGCAACAAAAGTTGTGTAAAGCATCTTGCTGTAAATCTAAATTTTATTCATGGGTCAATATCCGGTCATAGCTAATTTTCATGGGCCTTTCTCACTGTTCTTTTTTGATTTTTTCAAACATGCGATCCACAGAAGCACGATTTTTAGGTAAATTTTCACCTGTTATCTTAAGCCATTGAAGAGCTTTAGATTCATGATTTTGGATGACTTGATCTGTTTCATAAGCGTGTAATAGAAATCTAATATCAAAATGGTAATGTGCCTCTTCCTCTTTATAAGGAGGGATAAGATGAATACCGATGTCAAAAACAGTAGGACGGATGGCCCGAATTTTTTGAATACCAGATTCCTCTTGCGCTTCTTTTATTGCAACCCCAAGTGCATCTGGGTCCCCATCACAATGGCCCCCGAGCTGCATCCATTTATCGAGCTTGGCATGAAGCAAGAGAAGTACGTGGGTTTTTTCTGGGTTTAGGAGAAACGCAGAAGCTGTGAAATGCCCCGCCCGACAACTTCGCAAAAAACAGTCCGGGCACGTATCAAGAAATTGAAGCATTTTTTCTTTGTAAACGAGTTCTTCAGGGTAAGAAGACGTATAGGCTGCAAGAAGTTGGCAAGTTTGTTCTCTCATATTAATTTTTCGCTCCTCGAAAGTTTGAGTTTTTTCCCCATCTGAAGGATGTTGAGCATGAGGGAGTCATCGTCAAAAGAGTGTTTTTCGTACCCATGTTTTTGGTAAAAAGGAACGGCCTGTCTATTCGCATTTACATATGCTTGCTGCGCGCCCTGAAACACAGCCCATTTTTCAAGGCGTTCTAAGAAAAGACTGCCCATTCCTTGACGTTGGAATCTTCTATCCACGGCTAGAGACCTCACGATGATGATTTTATCATTCCTCCACTCCAGGCTTCCCGCCGCTATAATTTGCGTGCCTTTTATAAACACCAAATGTTTTAAAGCTGGATCTGTAAGAGAGGGATGATTTTCATCATAAACGATTCCAGCTGGCTCAAACAAAAGATCTTTGCGTAATCGATGATACGCGTCCCATTCTTCTGTTTGGGTGCAAAGACGCATACATAGCCCGTTAAAACCAGAATCCGTTAACACCTGTGTGATAAATCCATTTTTCTGCAGATTATAAAGAGATATCCCCGTTTGAGTTCTTTTTTGCCCAGCTGTCGGATTTTGGGCGGCTTTAAGCTTTAATCGGGCATATTCCTCACAAAGAAGTTTACTTGCACGTAAGGCCTCTCGGAAGACAAGATTCAACTCAATTTCTGCGCTCCCTTCTAGGTGAGCATGAACATATATTTTAGGAGACGCTTCTTTCTCATACAGCTGTCGTATCGGCAGATTATATTCTCCCTTATAGCAATAGCCAATTTTCACTAATTGTTCGCTTAATTCTGAAAAAGAGGGCACTACAACAATCATATCAATAATGGGTTTAGCTGCCAGACCAGTAACCGCTGTTGAGCCGATGTGATGAATCTCTAAGAGCCTATCTTTTAAAACAGCTTTTATCTTTTCTGATTCCTCTTGAAACAGATCGGGCCAACTGGGGTCATAAGGCGCAATTTTAAGGCGTTTCATTTTTCATAAACTCAGCTAGAGAATTGGCAAAGATGTTCTTAATCTTAGAACTTATAAAAATGTGGAATAATGTTACTTTTTTTTAATTACCAAGATAAAGAGATCATTTTTATAAAAGAGCGATAAACTTTTCTCCTGTAGGTACCACATCTCTAAAACCCCGTGTTTAAGAGACTTTGAAAAAATATTTGAATTTCATCCACAAAATCACGGGATAGGTCTGTGTATAACATTCAAAAAATGCAGGGATTTAATGGGGCTGTTTTAGAATGCTTAAAAAAAGAGCAGTTTATTTTTTAAGCTTTTATTTTTTGTCCTACTTTCAAGTGCCTCTCTCTTAAGAAGAGCAGAGAAATGGGACTTAGATTTCAAATTTTCCCCCCTTTTTTACAGGAACCCTGATTCTTTTTGATCTGTCGTACTATTTGTTAAAAGTAACTGCAGGCAAAATTTGTTAATCAATACTTATGCATGGTTGACCTTAAAGAGAATGAATTTACTTTTTTTATTGAAAATGATAATTAGCTAAACATAAACATGTTTTGGATTTTTCATGAATGTTCCTTTTTTTAATTATCCGCGTTTGATTGAGCTTCATAAGGAGCAGTATCAAAGAGCCTTTGACGATGTAACGTCCCGGGGTGCTTACATTCTCCAGAAAGATCTGAAAGCATTTGAAGAAAACATTAAAAAATTCTTAGGCGTGAAACATGCCATTGGCGTTGCAGACGGGACCAATGCGCTGCTTCTCGGATTGATGGCACTAGGCCTCAAAGAGGGAGATGAAGTTATTGTTCCTTCTCATACATTTATTGCTTCTCCAGCTTCCATTGCACTTAGAGGTGCAACGCCAGTCTTAGCGGACATGGCAGATGATGGGATGTTATGTCCAGAAGATGTTAAAAGAAAAATCACTTCAAAAACCAAAGCCATTATGCCGGTACAGGTAAATGGGCGGTGTTGTGATATGGATTCTATTATGTCTATCGCTAAAGAGCACGGACTCATGGTGGTTGAAGATGCCGCGCAAGCATTGGGAGCAAAATACAAAGACACCCCTGCTGGAACATTTGGTGCCTTTGGAGCATTTAGTCTTTATCCCGCCAAAACTCTCGGCTGTTTTGGCGATGGGGGGCTTTTAGTAAGCAATGATGATGACTTAGCCAAAAAAGTTCTCATACTTCGTGATCATGGCCGAAGTCCTGAGACTGGAGAAATTGAAATTTGGGGCACTAACTCACGACTTGACAATTTACAAGCGTCTTTTTTGAATGTTCGTCTTCAGGGGTATGAAGAGGAAATCAATCGTAGAAGAGAAATTGCTTCACGTTATAATGAGGCTTTTAAAACTTTAGATGATTTGATTTTACCTCCAGCGCCTGAAGCAAATGTTCATTTTGATATCTATCAAAATTATGAGCTACAATCTTACTCACGTGAGGCTCTCACCAACCACTTAAAAGAGAAAGGAGTTGGCACACTAATTCAATGGAGTGGGAAGGCTATCCACCAACATAAAGCGCTTGGATTTGATGCTGATTACCCCAAAACAAATGCATTTTTCGAAAAATGTTTTATGATTCCAATGAGCACACTTTTAACAGATGATGATGTCAATCATGTGATAGACTCCATCAAAAGTTTTTATAATTAAAAATGCTATTTCATAACGAGCTTCAAGAAAAAATCCTATCTATCTTTGAAAAGAAACAAATAGATATTGATGGGTTTTCAAAAGAGCATCTCATAGGGTTTCTCAAGAAACTCCTAACCATTCGCTTTTCTGAAGAAATGATTACTAAACTTGTTCAAGAAAAAAAAGTTGGATGCCCCTGTCATTTTTGTATTGGTCAAGAAGCACCACCTGTCGGTATTTCTTATTCTCTCACCTCAAATGATCGCGTGTTTGGCGCACATCGATCGCATGGTCACTATCTAGCACTTGGAGGATCCCCCTATAAACTCTTCGCTGAGGTCTTGGGTAAAAAGACAGGAGCTTCGGGTGGTATGGGCGGATCCATGCATATCACTTCCATTGAAAATGGCTTTGCAGGGTCTGTGCCCATTGTATCTGGGACAGTTCCTTTAGCTGTGGGAGCTGGCCTTGCTGCAAAAATGTCTGGCAGTGATGCGATTGGTATTGCCTATTTTGGGGATGGAGCGTGTGAAGAAGGCGTTGTTCACGAGTCTTTGAATGCAGCTGTTGTGATGGACATTCCTGTCTTATTTGTAGTTGAAAACAACCTTTTCTCAAGTCATCTTGATTTACACTTGCGTCAACCATCTAATAGGACCTCCCGCTTTGCGGAGGCTAATAAGATGCTATCAGCAGTTGTCGATGGCAACGATGTTTGTGAAGTTGCCCAAACAGCGCAAGAAATGATCAAACAAATCCGCACTGAAAAAAAACCTGGATTTATCGAATGCATTACCTATCGTCACTTGGGACATGTGGGGCCAGATGCTAATATTGACGTAGGCGTCCTTCGAAAACCAGAAGACATTGAAAAATGGAAAAAAATTGATCCTATTACTCGTTTAAAAACTGCGTTAATAGAAAATAATTTTCTTACAAAAAATCAAATCGAAGAATTGGGGAGATCTATTTACCAATCTCTTCTTCAAGATTCAAAAAAAGCTGAAAGTGATCCTTATCCAAGTATCTCTGAAATAGAGGCGTATACTTATACAGAGGCTGGGCATTATGGTTAAAAAAATAACGTACGCTCAGGGCATCCTTGAAGGGTTTGAATATCTATTAGAAAAATATCCAGAGGTTTTTGTGATGGGGCAAGGCGTTTGGAGCCCCTGGTATGTCGGTAGCACGATGAAGGGACTTGAAAAAAAGTTTGGGAAAGCGCGGGTGATTGATACACCTGTTTCAGAAAGTGCTTGTAATGGAATGGGGGTGGGCGCGAGCCTTTATGGAGAGCGCCCCATCATTGTTCATCCTCGGATGGATTTTCTTCTGTATGGGATGGATGCCATAGTCAACCAAGCCGCTAAATGGTCTTCTATGCTTGGAGGACAGGGACGTCCCAATGTGACTTTTAGAACAATCATCAACCGTGGGGGCGAGCAAGGAGCTCAGCACTCGCAGGCTTTGCATTCTTGGTTTGCCCATGTTCCTGGTTTGCGTGTCGTTATGCCATCTACCCCCCTCGATGCTCGTGACTTATTAATTTCAAGTGTTTTGAGTGATGATCCTGTGGTTTATATTGATGATCGGTGGCTCTATGAAACAGAAGAAAACTATCAAGCGGCAATTGTAAAACCTCTTCATAAAGAAGCTGCAAAAATAATTCAATCTGGAACCGATATAACATTGGTGGGAAGTGGGTATACAACTAAATTATGTTTAGACCTCTCTAAAAAACTAGCCCATAATAATTTATCTGCTGAGGTTGTTGATATTCGCATTCTAAACCCCCTAAAACTTGATGCTATTTTTGAGTCTGTTAAGAAAACGGGGCATTTAATGGTATTAGATGGTGGTTGGTCGCCGTGCGGATTGGCTGGCGAAATTATCGCGCAAGTTTGCGAAACCTTGTCTCCTAATACCTTGAAGTCAATACCAAAACGGTTCACACTTCCATTTGCCCCAGCCCCTTCAAGCAAGCCATTGGAAGAAGCGTATTATCATGATGTTGAAGAAATAAAAAATGCGATAATAAAGGATACCCAATGATCAAAAATATGTTTGATAGAATCTTTTCCTTTTTAGCGCTTACTATTCTATCTCCCCTACTTTTTACAATAGCTATTGTTATATATCTAACCGATTTTCATTCGCCCTTTTATGTCGCTAATCGCGTTGGTTTAAATGGCAAGCTTTTTCCAATGATCAAGTTTCGATCCATGCGTAAAGGGGCAGACAAAACAGGGGTAGACTCAACATCAGCTAATGATACTCGCATTACCCCCATTGGACACTTTATCAGGCGATATAAAATTGATGAACTTTCTCAGTTGATTAATGTTTTTATTGGAACGATGTCTTTAGTAGGGCCGCGTCCTAATGTTAAAAGAGAAACAGATTTATACACGAAAGAAGAAAAAGAAATTTTAACTGTTAAGCCAGGGATAACAGATCTTTCTTCAATTGTTTTCTCAGATGAGGGGAATATTTTAGCAGATGAAAAAGATCCCGACCTGGCGTATAATCAGCTCATTCGCCCCTGGAAAAGTCGGTTAGGAATTTTTTATATTAATCATCGCTCGGTCTTTTTGGATTTTTATATTATTTGGCTAACGGTATTGAATTTTTTTAACAGGCAATCGTCTTTAAATAAAATTTATGAATATTTAAGAAGAAATTGCGCTGATCAAGAATTATACCAAGTCGTTTTAAGGAAAGAAAAGCTTGTGCCAACCGCCCCTCCTGGGGCAACTGAAATTGTGAGAAATAGATCATGATGACAAGTACTTCTTACTCCTCAGTCACCGAGCTTTCTGGTGAAGAGATCTCAGAAGAACAGCTTAATCGTTTTTACACACGTTATAAATGGGCTCAATCTTTTTGTGAAAACAAAGATATTGTAGAGGTTGCTTGTGGTGCTGGCCAAGGTCTTGGCTTACTTGAATCTGTTGCAAAATCTGTTACTGCGGGTGACATTGATCCAGAAATCCTACAAAAAGCTAAAAACCATTATAAAAATAGGATTAATTTGAGTGTTTTTTCTGCCGAAAAATTACCCGCGGCGGATCATTCTCAGGATATTATTATTCTCTTCGAAGCCATTTATTACCTTAAGGATGTCAATACATTCATTGATGAATGTCAGAGGGTCCTTAAAAAAGAAGGAAAAGTTCTTATTTGCACGGCAAACAAAGATCTCTACGATTTTAATCCAAGTCCTTACGCTCATCAGTATTATAATCTTTTTGAACTAAGAGGCCTCTTTGAGAAAAAAGGATTTTTGGTTAGAGGCTTTGCAAGCCACCCTCTTCATAAAGCAAACTTTAGACAAAAAATCTTACGGCCAATTAAAAAACTCGTTGTTTCTCTTGGCATGATGCCCCAATCTATGAAAGGAAAAAGGCTTTTGAAAAGATTGGTTTTTGGGAAAATGATTCAAATGCCAAATGAACTACAAGATTATTTATTCCCTCGCATTGATGTTGAGCCAGATTCAATGGAAACTCCAAATACCACTCATAAGGTTTTGTATTGCTGTGCCACAAAAAAATGAAAAACTAACAATTTGGCTGATTCAAGATGGTGAGCAACTTCCCCTTACTGAAGGTGCTAAGCCTATGCGAACCTGGCGCCTTGGAGAAGAGCTCGCGCGCCGAGGACACGAGGTGATTTGGTGGAGCAGCAATTTTCATCACATGCTTAAGAAAAAAGTGTGTGAAGGCGATTTGGATTATAAAATTAAAGAAAATTTTACTATAAAGCTTCTTGATTGCGGTTCCTATAAGAAAAACCTCTCAATTGCTCGCATTTTACATCATCGTCTCTTTGGTAAAAAACTTCATAAAGCTATGAGAAGAATGCCAAAGCCCGATCGTATTGTGGCTTCTCACCCTTCCATAGAAAGCTCTTATGAAGGCACAAAGTATGGCAAAGAATTTGATGTACCTGTCATCGTCGATGTTCGTGACATGTGGCCTGATATGTTTAAAGATTATTTTCCAAAGATTTTTTCATGTTGGATAGATTTTATTTTTCATTTTATGAAGAAAAAAGCTGAGTTCTCCTTTAATTACTCAAACTCTTTAGTCTCTATGAGCCCTAATCTACTAGAATGGGCCAAAAAAAAGACATTCAATAACAACAAAAGTTGTGCCATATTCTATCTCGGGGCAGATGAATCTCAGCCTAATCCTAAAGAGAAAAAAATAAAAGAAACTTTAGACTTCATTAAAGATAAAATTGTATATTTATATTTGGGGGTATTGGGTTCATCCTACGACTTAGAAACTATTATTGAGGTTGCGAGAAAACGATATGAACTTGGTGATAAAAAAAGTCTTTTTATTATAGCTGGAGAGGGGCCCAAAAAAGAAAAGTTAATAAAACTTTCAAAAGGAAGTAAAAACATATTATTTTTAGGCTGGCTTGATAGAAAAGAAAGTCACTATTGGATGAAGAAATGTGATGTTTTTTTAGTTCCTGCTATCAACTGCGCAATGCCAAACAAACTATTCGAGGGACTTTTGCATGGAAAGCCAGTCTTATTTACACTATTTGGCGAAGCTAAAAAAATTTTAGAGTCAGAAAATGCTGGTTTATATTACCCCCCAAAAAGCATATCAAAGTTAAACAAATTAATTGATATGACGTTAGTAGATGATTTTAGAACAACAATAGGTAAAAATGCAGCTAATCTATATAAAGAGAAGCTAAGCTCTAAAAAAATATATTCAGATTATACCAACTTTATTGAAAAGCTAAACTTATTAAAAAAATAATCACTATTTTAGGTGCTAGACCTCAATTCATTAAAGCATCGGTATTATCTTAAAAGCTCAAAGAGTCTTCTGAGATTAATGAAATTATAGTTCATACAGGTCAACATTATGATGAAAATATGTCCGCATCTTTTTTAAAAGACCTGGACATCCCATCTCCCAAATATAACCTTGAAGTAAAAGAAAAACACCATGGATCCATGACAGGAAAAATGATGGAAAAACTTGAAGAAATTTTTAAAAAAGAAAAACCCGATGGTATTTTGGTTTACGGGGATACGAATTCAACTTTAGCGGGTGCCCTAGTTGGATCAAAAATGCATATTCCTGTATTTAATATTGAAGCAGGTCTGCGATCTTTTAACAAAAGAATGCCTGAAGAAGTTAATCGAATTTTAACAGATCATGTCAGCGACTTATTATTTTGCCCCACAGAAACCTCCGTAGAGAATTTAAGAAAAGAAAATATTACTCAGGGAGTCCATCTAGTAGGGGATGTCATGTACGAATCTTGCCTGAAAGCTAGAGATGTGGCAGAAAAGAAATCTGACATTCTTTCTCGCCTGCTGAAAACACTAATGATCCGATAAAACTAAAAGAAATATTGCATTACCTTAAGGAAAAATCAGAAGAAAATCTTATAATTTTCCCCCTTCATCCTGGAACTCGAAAAAAAATAGATGACTATGGTTTAAGTATATGTAAAAATATTCATACTGTTGACCCACTTGGATATTTTGACATGATGAAGCTTGTGAGTCACTCTAACTACGTTTATACAGACTCAGGGGGGCTTCAGAAGGAGGCCTTCTTCTTACAGGTCCCCTGCATTACATTGCGTGATGAAACAGAGTGGGTGGAAACAATTGAAAGTGGATGGAATCAATTGTGGAAAGATAATAAACGAAATATAAATAATACCATTCAAAGGCCAAAATTAGATCTAGAAAATTTAATTCAAACTATAGAAAATTATGATTATTAATCTAATAATAAATCTCTGCGTTTCACTAGCTTATTTATTTTTTTTTATTAAAAGAAGAAATCTTTTTGTTAAACCAAGCATCATAATAATACTGTATATCCATATTTTTCTACAGTGGCCTTTATTTTTCTTTGACTACCTATCCTACGTGGCAAATACAAAGTCCATTAGCAAAGGTATAACTTGTCCTTCAAACAAGCATATTGAATCGTTCTATGAAAGAGTATGCAATGAATGAGAATGTAATGAATGAGAATGTAATGAATAAGTTTATTAACTACAGTTGTTTTTTGCCCACATCGTGGCACCTCCCATTATTAATTCACTCAATAATTATTTTATCTTTGGTGCTTAATTATTTTTACTTCAACAAAGAGTCAGAAGATCTTTACTTAAAGTTGACCAATTTTAACAAAAATAAAGTTACTTTTAATAATAAATTCCTATTGTGTGTTATTTTAGTTTTTTCTTCTATTGTCCTGATTTACCTTTCTTTCGTAGATTTTTTCTCCACAGGACTATATGGAATGATCTCACTTAATAAAGATCAAAATATTATGAGAGAAAACTCATTAAAACTTCAGCCTACTATGATTAAATATCTTTATAGCTTTATTAAAAACACTCTTGGTCCTTTTTTAGTATCCCTACTTATTCTAAAATTTTTCACTAAAAAAAGAATGGGCGGAGCTCTACTCATATTATTTATAATATTTTTTTCAAACCTTAATGGCGAAAAGTCATTCATTATTAACTATTCTTTGATTTTATCAATATATCTATTTCTTTTTAAAAAAAATAATATTTGGCTGATTATTATTCTTATAGCTATAGCACTTTTTTTGCCAATAATATTTTGGGTTCGTGTAGATATAGCTGATATATGCTGCCATATAATGGCTAAGCTAAACAGGGTTTTTATTATTCCTTTAAAAGTTGGAACTTGGTATATTCATGATACCCAAATTAACGGATTTGATTTCAAAGCTATAATTCCTGGATCCCTAGTTAACCTTTTTGCTAAACTATACTATTATGAAAACTATATTGGAAAAAAATATGGATATTTCTATGCTGGAAAAAAAACTTTAGACTCTGTACATGCTAATTCAAGTTTTATATTTTATGGTTACAAGTGTCTTGGTCTGATCTCTATTCCTATATCAATATTCTTGATATACCTTTCTAACTATATATTGATTATTTATAAAAAATTAAATGATAAATACATAATCGTTTTATTTACATGTACATCTGTGATGCTATTAAAGTTAATATCTGCAAACTATTACACCACATTTTTCTCTGGTGGAATTATTCCAATTATACTACTGTGCTTAATTGCAAATCATATTGAAGAAAATGAGAACCATAACTCATATAACCACCGTTCACCCCATTTATGACACACGCATCTTTAAAAAGATGTGTGGTTCATTGATTGATTCGGGTTACAAGGTAAATTTAATTGTAACCCATAATATAGCAACTCAAATTGATGGGGTAAATATTATTCCGTTACCTGAAATAAAAAATAGATTTTTAAGGATCATTTTCAAGCCCTGTCTTGCTTTTTTTAAAGCGATTCACATAAAATCTGACATTTATCATTTTCATGACCCTGAGCTTATAGCAATGGGATTGATGCTAAAATTATTTAGAAAAAAAGTTATATACGACGTTCATGAAGACGTATCAAGTCAAATGCTTCACAAACAGTGGTTGCCAAAAATTATAAGAAGGCCATTATCTTCTATTTTTGATAGATTTGAAAAATTTTCATCTGAATTTTTTGATGGTATAGTGACAGCTACTCCTTATATTTTAGCAAGGTTTTTCAAAATTTCTCCTAAAACCAAAAAAATATGTATTAATAACTACCCTATAGTAAGAAAACTAGAAAAACCATACAAAGAGAAAAATCATATTTTGTATATAGGTGGAATTACAAAAGATCGCGGGGCCCTTGAAATGGTACAATCCATTGATGCAGAAGTCATGCAGCTTATTTTAATTGGACCAGCCTATCCTGAATCTCTTCTAAAAGTTTTAGAAAAAGAAAAAAATTGGAAAAATGTAGAATATTTACCATCTCTTTATAACGATAAAAAATATGCATATTTCCATAAATCAAGTCTAGGCCTTTGCTTGCTCCACGATTTACCAAATCATACCAGGGCGCTACCAAATAAAATACTTGAATACTGGGAGAGAGGACTACCCGTTTTAGCTTCAGATTTTTCTTATTGGAAAGAGTTTTATGGTCCTTATGGCGGCATAGAATTTGTAGACCCTACATCCTCAAAGGAAGTTAATAAGAAACTTAAAGAAATGCTATCTGATCCCAAAAAACTTTCAGAAATGGGAATGAAAGGAAGGCATGCCGTAGAAAAAGAATTAAATTGGAACAATGAGCTCAAAAAGCTATTAGATCTCTATGATTCAATCCTTTCTAAATAAAAAATCTGAGTTCAGCCAAAATATTGGGAAGCTGTTTTTCTCTAATGTTCTATATCAAGCTTTTCTTTATGGCGCTCACTTTTACATCATCAAACACTACCTTCCCAAGGACTATGGCATTTTTACATTAGTTGTAAGTCTTTCAAGCATAGTCTCTGTATTATTTACTCTACGACTTGATTTAGCCTATGTATCAAATAAATCTAATAAGAAAGCACGCATCCTTATTTTAGGTCTCATTTTTCAAGTGGCCGCTTTGTGGGTTTTAAGCACATTTTCTGCTTTTCTTTACGTTTTTTCATTTAAGGAAAAAATAGAGTATGTGCTCTTACCCACAGCTGGGGTGATTATTTCATTTTCTCATGTGTTGACTGCTTATTTAGTAAGGCAAAAAAAATTTTTCTATTCTGGGCTGCTTCTTATATTAAAGTCTAGCTTTTTTTTAGGGAGCATGCTCACACTAAGCTACTTAACTCATTGTTCTTCCTCTCTTTATTTTTCCAGGTTTTTTGGTTATTTTTCTGCTACCCTCGTCATCTTTTTGATTCAAAAACACTGGAAGTTAAACATAAAAGAATTATCCAAAATAAAAACAAAGTTCCTTTTTAGATACTTCTCATTATTTAAAAGACTTCTACGAGAAAATTGGAGATATATTTTTTTTAATACCCCATATAGTTTAATTGGCCTTTTCTCTAGGGATTCAGCCATTCTTTTGTTTGCCTATTTTGGAGATTTTCAAACGTCAGGTTATTTAGCTCTTATAAAGACAGTTTTTAATGCTCCCATCTATTTCATATCGTCTTCGTTAAGCTCAGTTATACATAAAGAATCCGCAGAACACCTTGGGAGCCCTTGTTTTTCAGAAAAAATAATAAATACCTCTGTTTTTATTTTTAAACTAGCTTGGATTCCAGTTCTGTTTTTATTTCTTGAAGGAGAGGAGTTGTTCAAGTTTTTTTTAGGAGAAAAGTGGTCTCAAGCTGGGCATTATGCTTCAATATTATCTCCGGCACTTTTTCTTTTTTTATTTTCCAGTTGGACCGGAAGAATATTTGATGTGGCAAAAAAACAAAAAATTTCATTCTTAATTCAGATTTTTTTTGACACAGTTACTGTTATATTTATTTTTTATTTGGTAAAATTTAAGTTTAATAACAGTGTTATTATTTACTGCTTAATGCTGCTAAATTCAGCTTATCATATTACATATGTATATAATGCTTTCAAAATTAGTGATGTATCTTTGAAACTTTTTTTCAAAAAAATAAAACCCTCTGCTGTTCTAATATTATTCTTAGCTATCCTTGTTTGTTTTACTTATTGTTTTTTTTCTAGTTTTATAGAAAAATTGGCTTTAGTTTCTATTTTATATGTGTGCTTCCTTAATCAAAGCTTAAGAAGAAAAAAATGTTAGTTATAATAGATGGGTCTAGACTAGCATAAGCTCAAAAAAAGGTTTATAAAGCTAGAGTGAATAAAGGGTTGAGCGACTAATATCATCAATAAAAGACTGATAAATTTCAAAAGGGGCATCCAATTTGAATTCATCAAAACTTTCTAGAATTGAACTCCCGGCATCCTTAGATATTTCACACAACCATTTAACAACTTCACCTGAAGGAATTAAAGTGATATTCCTTTGCTCTTGAGCTACAAGGATTTGGAGGCACTTTTTAAGGTCATCTATAAGGCTATCATTTTCTAAAAATGCCCATCGCCGCCTTAATCGCCCATCATGAAGAAGCAGAATTGATTGTTTGTTGTCAATTTTTTTTAATTGTGCAAATAAGACCAAATGTCTTTTAACTTTTTGTTTATTAACAACAGAAAATAAAACCAGTTTTTTTGCAAGACGTCCCAAGTAATCTGTCACTTGAGCTTCTTTAAGATATCCCGGAAAAATACCAGATTTTTCTATCTCTCTTTCAGTGGCTCGGGTATTGGTATCTGCTGTTGACCCATACAACGGTTCAAATAATGAATGTGTTGTCCAAAAGAGATTTTGAGAATTTTTTTTTAGATTATGTTGCGGAATCATTTGTCGCTTTTTGTTTTATTTGTGCATTAAAAATCTTAATAAAATTTAAAAATAAGTCAATGAAAACAGCGACGCCGATCAAAGAAGGATTTTTTTTCCAAGTTGTGCGGAGCCAAATTTGTTTAGATGTTGATTATCCATATATATGGGATTCTCCCCAAAAAAGAAATTATCTTTTACTGGCTTCGAAATATCCATCCATTGAATATTCTCAAACTCTCTAGATAAGTTCTTTATTTTTTCATTGGCTTTTTCATAGCTCAAATTTTCTCCAACTCTTACTGGCAATCCAAGTTTTTTAAATTTCATTCCCCTGAATATATGGGTTTTAAGCAACGGAGCTTGTGCAATCAACATTACACTTTTTCTCTCTCTGATAAGCCTTTTTAACATTTTTTTTAATTTTGTAAGATAATTTAGGTCCACTTCATCTAGGCCGCTCAAACCAAGATGATATGTCCAATTTGACCCAATCAAAATCACATCATATCTTTTATAATTCTCCTCAATGTACTTTTTTACAATTCGACATGACTCTCGTGCAGATTCATGGAGAACATTTTCATCATAGCCAAAGATAGGTGAACAACTACTGCCTGTCACCACATCGATACTAAAGCCGCACCTCTTTCCCAGTTCATCGAAAAAATAATTGAGATGAGCTGCGTGAGAATCTCCAATCAAAAGAGCTTTGGGCTTCTTTGTAAGATCCCCCCGAGTGCAACTTTTATGGATCACCCCATGACACAATTCAGGCCCTCCATAACTTGTAAGTTCAAGCGAAAGATTGTTTTTTGTCAAACCTATGTATTTTGAAATGAGCGTTACTGTGAAAATAAACATTGAAGGGAGAATGAAAAATAATAAGAGCGAGCTCTTAAAGGACCATTTTTTATATCGAAAAGGTTTTTCAACAAATCGCCAAGAAAGAAGAGCAAAAGAAAAGGTTAAAAAAAAGGCAATCACAATCCACTTAAAAGGGAGGTTTTTCTCTCCATATACATATCGCATATAGGCCAAAATGGGCCAATGCCAAAGATAAAGAGAGTAAGACATTTGACCAATTTTCCTACATACCGAATTCTCTAAAAGCCAATTATTTTTAGGTTTTTCAACTGTAGCGCCGAGCAAAACTAAATATGCGCCCACAGTTGGTAGGAAAGCCCTAAGCCCTGGATATGAACTATTCTCAGATAAAAAGTAAAAACACCCAAAAATAATAGCTAATCCAACATACCCTCCCCAATCACTTAAAAATGAAGAATATATTATTCTAGACTTTTTAAGATATTGATCCGCCAGAAGAGATCCCATTAGCAACTGACCAGCTCTAGTAGCTAAAGAGTAGTATACCCAGGTTGTTTTGTAATTAAACTGAAGAAAAATCTCCCCTGATAAAAAGGATAAAATGATCCCTAAAATTATTAAAGCTCTTAACCTCATGCATTTTATAAAACTCAATGCATACAGCCCAAGAGGCACTATAAAGTAAAACTGCTCCTCAACTGCCAAGGACCACATATGAAGCAAAGGAAGCTCATGTGCTGCGGGTCCAAAGTAATCATAATATCCTGCAAAATAATAGTTCGCCCAAAACATAAGTGTTTTAAGGGCGGATCTGTTAAGAGCACGAATATCTTGTGGAAGAAAAAGAAGATACCCAACAATCAATGTCGTAATAAGAACGGTATAGAGGGCTGGCAAAATACGGCGCATCCTCCGCATATAAAAAATTTTAAACTTAAAAGAGCCCTCATTAAGTTCTGTTAAAATAATGCGGGTAATGAGAAACCCAGAAATGACAAAGAAAATATCGACACCAATAAATCCTCCTGGGAGCCACCGTGGATTTATATGAAAGAGAATGACAGAGAGAACAGCTAGAGCTCTGAGGCCATCAATTTGAGGAAAGTAATGTGTATTTTTCATTGTTTATGTATATGGATATATAATTTCTTTACCACCCACATCAAGCCCAACTTCTTGCGAAGTGTATTTGTTAATATGCTCGGAATTTACCCAAATTTGTTTGTTTTGTCGATGATAACTTTTGATCATCGCTTCTTGTAGATACTTAGCTGGCTAATTTAAGTTACGAGATAGAATTTAGATAGATTTTATAAATAATTTAGTTATGTGTTGAATCATTCTAACAAACGCTCAAAATATTCAAGATCAAAGCGCACTATCGATTTAGTATCAAAATCCACTGACCTTGTTGCATGAATGAGGGGATAATTATCATCAGTCCTGCGAAGACTCGTTCTTCCAAGTTTCCTTAAAGGCCTCAACCGCATCCTCCTGTTCATCCTTTTCTTTTCCATCAGCTTCCATTCGATAGATCAGTCTATGGCCATAATTCATTCCAAGATACCAGGCAATCTTCTCGAAATACTCCTCAAACCCTTCCTTTCCACGCTGCGGTTCAAGGTACGTTGATAAAACGTGTAGGGTTTTTCCCATAAGGGTTCTTCCCATCTCTTTTTTTGTTGAGAGTAAATCACTGAACCGATCAATGAACCTCTTCATTGATGCACTTGGGCCATACCAATAAATAGGCGTGGCCAATATAATATCCTGATGTTGAATGACCTTTTTCATCACAGGAATAAAGTCATCATTCTCATGACGATTTTGATAGTCAAAATCATGAATATGGCATTGGGTGAGGTCAATCACCTCAATGGGAGTTTTTGAGAAAACCCGATCAACAAGAGCCCTCGTATTTCCTTTGGGTCGACTACTGTCAAAAACAACGATTGCCATTTTTTCTTGACCTCAGATATTGGAAAAAAAGGGGTGCTAAATTACTTCTTACGGAAATGATCCAAAGAGATAACTTTCTCTTTTTGGCTTTCAGACGTTTCACTTTTGGGGTCAGAAGACGTCTTTAATTCCGGGGTGAATTCTAAAACAAAATTTTCTGATGGATCCGAAAAACTGATCAGGCTTGAAAAGGGAATAACGATATTTTCTTCTTGCTCATTGAAGCTTAGATCAACACTAAAAAGATGGTCATAAACCTTAAGATTGGAAAATTGGTGCTGTAAAACAATCGTCATCTCTTCAGGATATTCATCCATCAGGTAAGGGGGCATCTGAACAGTCGGATGGGTTGTTGCAAAAGTGATATAAAAATGGGGGGGTTCTTTAAGCCCTTGCTTTTGAACTTGCTCCATTATCAGCTGAACGGTGTGCAAAAGGCCTTTTTCACACAGTTTTTCGTATTCTAAATACATAATTTGCCCCAACCTTCATTAAAGAATGAAGGGCTTCTGTTGCCCGGTGCCCTTCAAACCGCGCTTACTTGTTTTCTTTAAGCAGCGTTACGTGCTTGCCTACGTGCACCTTGTCTGTTGCAGTTAGCAACATTGACATTCGCGTTAGCGGGTCCACGGCGACCATTGTTTTTGTTAGCACTTATAACAATAGTCCGATAACGGTGGTACTTGCCGAACGAAAAACTTATCTTTACCACGCATGTCGATCCTGTTTCATCCCCCTCATTTTTGGTGGAGATGCCGGGTACCGCCCCCGGGTCCATATCGCTTATTTCACAAGCCGTTTATCGTCATAGTCAACAAACGTTAACGTTTATAATATAGTGATTAAATAAAGAAGAATCAAGCATCTTCAAGCTTCATCCCTTAATAATAAAGTTGATGTCAGAGATGAGAGTGCTGAAATGGTCAAAAGAGCAATGACCTCTTTCAAGCACTGAGAGATTTATTTCTTCAAGAAGATTTAACCCACTCGATAATTTTTGATTTAGGCATACTGCCCACATGCGTTTGGACAAGCTCACCGTTTTTGAACAACATCAATGTAGGAATACCCCGCACACCGTATTGACCGGCTTTCTCAGGGTTTTCATCAATGTTTAATTTAACAATCTGAGCATCCGAACCCAGTTCAGCAGATGCCTCTTCAAGAACCGGCATTAAAGCGCGGCAAGGTCCACACCATTCTGCCCAAAAGTCCACAACAGTAGGCGTTGAACTTTTTAGAACGATTTCGTCAAAAGTGGTATCTGTTACTTTTTCAAGAGACATAATTTTTCCTTCCTATTCTTCATCAACTGTTACGTTAACATACTTGACGCCTTCTTGGGGCACATAGAATGTCTTTATTCTTGCCCCCTGCTTTTTTAGACGGTTGTTGAACGCGTTTAGTAGGAGAGCGCTGCGTTGTTGCAACGGGAACGCCTGCATATTGATTATTTTGTGATAGTCACCTCGGCCCGCTGTTTGATCCGGCACAATTCGTGATCGACCTTTTTTGGATACAATCACCAGCACAGCTTGACCCGGTTGATAAACCTCTTCATCCCCTTGAACAACTGTCATGATTTGACCATTGGTCAGCTGAACAGAATATTCCACACCTGATTGTCTTGAGAGCTCATCTTGTGCATAAGAGCCAGCAAGTCCACCTAAAAGCGCACCACCGGCGGCAGCTAAGACACTCCCAGATCCTTTACCAATTTGTGAGCCTGCAACACCCCCCGCAATGCCACCCACAGCCATACCGGTTGTGTTGTCCTGAAGACGCTCTGCTTCACCAACCTCAATTTTACGGGCACTAATGATTGTGCCTTTGTATGTGTGTGCAGCTTCACCAACGGAGGCCGAAGAGTAATAATTTTGTGAAATTCGACGCGCACAGCCGGGCATCAAAAGAATAGCAACAATAAAAATAGGTAAAACAGATTTCACGATGGCTCCTAAAATATCACTTTAAGATATTATCAATTTTGTATTCAAATCACAATTAAAATATCATCTGCTATTTCCAGTAAAAACCGTGGTTAGTGGTTTGACTGGTGTTAAAAATGTGCTAAGTCTACAAAACATAATAAAGAGAATATCGATGTCGCAAAATACCATTCAGCCTAAATTTGATGTCAATGTTATTGGACAATATACCAAAGACTTTTCATTTGAAAATCCCTGCATTCTCACGCATTTTTCAAATCCAGAAAAACCAGAAATCAGTGTCGATATTCAAGTCCAAGCACAACAAGCTAACGAAGAAGTTTACGAAGTTGAGCTTCATGTACAAGCAACCGCAAAATCCAAGCAAGAAACGCTTTTCATTGTTGATTTGCGCTATGCCGGCCTTTTCAAGATTGGAACGGAAAACAGCGAAGATATAAAGCCATTTCTGCTGATCGAATGCCCACGAATGCTTTTCCCGTTTGCGCGCAGCATCGTTGCCAATGCAACCAGTGATGGCGGATACCTGCCCCTTATGCTGAATCCTGTCAATTTTTCAGACCTTTACCAACAGCAAGACAGCACTGCCTCTCAACCAACAATGAATTAATTCATCATGGGCTGTTCATCCTCAGCTCATGACTCCCCTCTTCCAAAAGAGGTCTGGCGCCATCACGTCCTTTCTTTTAGGAGCCCTCTTCTGTTACAAGCAATTTTTGCTATTTTGCTTGCAACTTTTTCCTTAGTTGCATTTGGATCTGTTCTGAGAGATGTCATTGATAATGGCTTGAATTACGCACACCCTCTCAATGCTCTCGTTAAGCTTTTCCTTTTGGCGCTTTTGCTAAGTTTTGCAAGCTTCTTGAGGCTCTTAGCGGTTAACAAACTGGGCAAAAAAATGGCTCAAGATCTTCAAAATCTTTTATGCCAAAAAGTCATGGCACAGCCCTATTCATCCTTTGAAAAACATCATCTGCAAGATACCATGCGTCATATCCATGCGGATATTTCTCGCATTCAGACCTTGGTTGTAGATACCATTCCATCCGGGTTCAGAAACGCACTGATTGCGGGCGCCTCACTTGTCTCAGTCTTCATCATTAGTTGGCATTTTGCTGTATGTGCTCTGGGATTTTCAGCACTTGTTGGTCTCATCATATACACAGCCAGCAAATATGCGAGAACACATACAAAAGCTTATTCTCAAAGCGAAAGACATACTCTAAATTTCATTCAAGACTGCTTGAGGGGCTTTGTTGAGATTAAATCAAACAATCAAGAAACAAACACGTTAAAGAATTTAAAAGAGCTTCAAAAAAGCGAAGAGCAAGCCAGCCTTCTGCAAACAAAGTCCAGAGCAATAAAGGTTTTGATTGTCATGGCTGTCTGCTTTACTTTTGTCATTTTTTTAATTTTTATCGGCAGTCGACTCGTTGAATCTGGCCAACTCTCATCTGGAGAACTCACCTCGTTTATCTTCTTTGCCCTTCTGGCTACCTTAAGCTTAAATTCCCTCAGCGAGTCCACCACCAAATACATTCAAGCTCAACTATCCTGGAAAACCATTCAAGATGTTTTAAATCTTCCAAATCCCGTTATAGTCCCCAGCACTGAAGGCTATACATTCCATCATCATATTCAGGTCAAAGACCTTTCTTTTTCTTATCCGAGTGCGCCCCACGTGCCTATCTTTAAAAACTTAAATTTAGATTTAAAAAAAGGAGAGATCAACTGCATTGTGGGCTTGAACGGCTCAGGAAAATCAACGCTTCTCAAGCTTCTATTGGGCTTATATCCCATTAATGAAGGATCGATCACCGTTGATGACCACGACCTGAATACCATCCCTCCGAAGGACCTCAACTCAATGATGAGTTATGCACCTCAAAACACCTTTTTCTTTTCTGGAACAATCCTATCAAATCTTTTACTGGTGGATCCCAATGCGACCGAACAAAGAATCCAAAAAGTTCTTAAATTATGCCATTTAAACCGCGTTATTCAAAATTTTGAAGAGGGCCTTCAAACGAAGATCAATTCCGATAACGTCACACTATCCAGTGGACAAAAACAGCGATTGGCGCTTGCCCGAACCATTCTTAAAGAAGCTGACGTTTATCTTTTTGATGAGCCCACAAATCATTTAGACAAAGAGAGTGAAACCCACCTTTCTAAGACCTTTCAAAAACTCAAGGCTGAAGGCAAAACACTGATCGTCGCAACCCATCATTTCCCCCTTATTGTCCAGTCCGATTGGATTCATGTGATTCACCAGGGTGAATGCATACAATCCGGAACACCCAAAAGTCTAGGAGGAAAGCAAGGCCTATACCAGGCTCTTTATGAAATAGAAATTGATTCTAAGTCACACCTATTCTAAGATCGTTATAAAATAGGGTAAAGGTCTCAGATGTTTAAATATTTCATCCTCGCATTGGTCTTATGTCTTAAGCCACAGGCAGCCACAGATCTTAGTCTGTCATCAGCCGTGTCTGATTTTCAAAACCCTATTGGCGTTTCAGTAACACCACCTAACTCAACAGAAAAACAAGAGGCAGCGAAAGGGCCTCTTTTCAACTTTAAAACAGTTCCAGGTTTTTTTAAAACAATTGACCAGTCTCATGCATCCATTAAACGCGTGATCTCAAGAGGTATAGACTACCTCAATAACTTAGTTGCAGGGTTCGATATTACATTTCTATTGCTCTTTATCCTCTACACCCTTTCTTTTTTCACAGTTCTATTGCTCTTTATCCTCTACACCCTTTCTTTTTTCACAGTTGTCCGCCTTAGTGAGCAATATTCCAAAGCGAATCACAGATCGCCATCTTTTAGCCTCTGCGCCAGCATGGCGCTTCTTCTTCTTTTAGTTAACACCATTTTTTATGGCCTCGCTGAAGAAAAAATTAGAGATAACGAATTAGAATTTTCTATGAAGTACTTTGTCTTTCTTTACTCTTTTGTTGCCATAGGAAAGATCGCCATTAGCTTCATTGTTGGATCGACCTTTCATTTTTTCTCCCCTCATCCACAAGCAAATACGGCAAGGAAAGTCTATTTTGTAGGCTTGTTACATTCGTTCGAAAAAATTATTATTTTTGTTTTGCCCGTTCTCGTTGTGGCCTTGCAAGCAGCCGATTTCATTCAATACTGTTTTCATTGGGTTGAGCGCTGTGACAACACCATACAAAAAATTATTTTGCATATGGTCCGCGCACTCATCAGTGGGTATGGCATGCTCTTTTATCTCTCGATTTACGCAACCTATTTTCCTAAGTTCAGAAAAAAAGTTACATCCCATCCCATCTCCACTACCCTGATCATTATTATACTCACTTTAGGATTCTCAGAAATTTTTAATACGCACGGATTTTGGTTAAACACCCTGACAATCAATAGCCTGATCTCGAACTTCATCAAAACACCTGATGGGCCAACTTTCATTGGCGCAGATCAAATTTTAAGACGCCTTCTACGCATTGCGCTCGTTGTTACCAACGTTATCTTAGGATTTCGAATCATTGTTATTATCAATACGTTTGGGCCAGATACTCTTTGGTTTAAGGAGCTCTCTGATAATCTTTATACACGTTTTGTTACAATATCTTTTATCACAGCGGCTGCTCTTCTTTTTTATTACAAGGTTTTGTATGCAGCAAAAAAAATATCCTTAAATCAAGAAAAACGATTAGAAGGAAATCTATATCTTGTTGTTCCAAACTCGAAGTTTCTTGCCATAATAAATGCCGTAGGTGATTTAGGCACGATTATTTTCTGGCCTCTATATTCTTACCTTGTATTAATCGAACTTGGGTTGAATCAGGTATACTTAAGCTCTTTCTACGGAATTATCGTAGCGGGTGCTCTTCTTGGCGGAAAGAGTAGTATTGATGATTTCTTCAGAGGTCTCAGTTACATTCTTCAGGGGATTATCGTGCGCGGGGGGAAAATCACCGTCAATATGGGAAGTAATGATAATATTTTCGGGGCTGTTGAAGAAATATTTTTACAAAACTTCTACCTCCGAGATCGTGAAGGTCAGCTCCATACATTGAATTATTCTGTGATTAAAACCATCACATTTCATAATGAAATATATAGCAGCTTCATTCTTCAGTTTCCTGGAGATGTTGATATCAATGCTCTCAATAACCTTTTCATAGAAGAAAAAAATCGATTCAACAAAGAGCAGGACGATAAAATTGAAACCATTAGTATCTTCAATATTTTTAAAAATGACGACGATCAAATTGAGATTTCCTATCTCATAAAAGGAAAGCCTATTAAAATATGGGGAGCTCAAGCGCTCTTTGAAAAAAGATTGGGCCAGATTTTAAAAAAGAAAAAAATTCAATATACTTTGGTTCATGGCCCTTCAAGTAGCTAGATTTTTATCTTTGCGTTAATAGCCAAGAAAGTAAAAAACAATTTATGTCTGATATCAGGCTTGCTAAACTCATTGCCGAACGTGGTTACTGCTCACGCAGAAAAGCCGAGGATTTTATCCTAAAAGGCCGCGTTCAAGTAGAGGGTCAAATACATACTGATCTGGGAGAAAAAGTTTCCTTAGATTGTGAGATTTTGATTGATAGCAAACCTTTAGAAAAAGAGATGAAAGGACGTATTTGGGCTTTTCATAACCCGGCGAATCTTATTTGCAGTCATGAAGATCCGGAAAACAGACAAACCATCTATGCTTACTTAAAAAATAAATATGCCTCTCTTTCTCATCTGATATCTGTGGGACGGTTGGATTATATGTCAGAGGGATTGCTATTATTAACAAACAAAGGATCCTATGCCCATCTCCTTGAAAAACCCAGTGAGTCTATGATCCGCGCCTATGATATTAAAGTAGCAAAAGAATTTACGCCCTCTATGATTTCTGCCTTATCTAACGGTATAACCATTGATGACATTCACTATAAAGCAATCAAGGTACATCCTTTAGAACAAGTCGGATCAAAAAACTGGTATCGGCTTAAATTAACCGAAGGGAAAAATCGAGAAATTAGAAAAATTTTAGAATATTTCCATATACCACTGGCGCTCCTAAAAAGGGTTGCTTACGGTCCGATTAAACTAGGCTCTCTTGAAAAAGGCGCCCTCAAAGAACTAAGCTCTCTTGAAATAAAAACTCTCCTCAAAACAGGAGAGAATTAATATGCGTATTGTCGGTGGAAAATTTCGCGGTAAAGCTCTTAAGTGGACTAATGAAAGCACAACGCGACCCACAAAAGATAATGTCAGAGAAGCTCTTTTTAATGTTCTTGAAAACAGCCTAAGATTTGACATCAACGATGCACACGTGATTGACCTGTTCGCTGGAACCGGATCATTGGTGTTAGAAGCCATGTCACGCGGGGCCAGCTCAGCAACCTTGATCGAAACAAATTATAAAGTGCGTAAAATCCTATGGGACAATATCAAATCCTTAGACATTCAATCGCAATGCCAGGTTATTGGTTTAAAAGCCCAAACCTATTTAGAACGAGGAAATCCTGAAGCTCCCTATGATCTCATTTTCTTAGACCCTCCATATCGAATACCTATTGGCCCTACCTTCTAAGTAAACTTAAAACCGGTGACTGGATTCATGACCGCAGCTTGATCATCATTGAAACCTCTAAAACAACGCCTCTAAAATATCCTGGATTCGAAGAGCTCTATAATCGTGTCTATGGCATTGTAAAAATCATCATCTTAAAACGAAAGGATACCCATGAAGAACTCTAAATTTTCAATCACTGTCTATTGCGGCGCCAGCTCAGATGTACAGCCACCCCACCTTAATATTGCACACGAACTTGGAATATTTATTGGAGAAAACAACTGGGCGCTCTATTACGGGGGCTCAAAAGCTGGTCTGATGTGTGCTGTTGCAGCAGCTTGTTTTGAAGCTGGTGGCGAAGTTCACGGCATCAGCTTTGAAAATGAATTTCTGAGCTCACGTGAACCAAAGAATGAAAATCTAACCAGTCATCATATGGCAAAAAACATTCACCTTAGAAAAGAAATTCTTCATGAAAGCGCGGATGCAATTGTTATTTTACCGGGGGGGTTAGGTACCCTTGACGAGGCATTCGAAGCTCTCACTCTACAATATGTTGGTGTTCTCAAAGCGCCAATCATCATCCTAAATCACAAAGGGTTTTGGCAACCTCTTGAACATTTAATAACCCACTTAACTAAAGAAAAGTTTTTGCAAGATGTGACTCGCTTAAATTATCAGTTCATTGACTCCCTTGACGAAGCCAAGAAAGAGCTGATCGCCAACTCTGAAAAAAAGAGTCACCTAAAAAGAATCTCTTAAACATTCTGTGACAAAATATTTTCTAAATAGGTGACAATTTTATCAATACCTTCATGAAAAGGTGTTTGTTCACTCTGTTCATAGAGAGGTTTCCCGCGATCTGCACTCTCTCGAATAGACTTGCTCATGGACAAACTTGCCAGCAAAGGCACTTGCTTTTTTTGACTCAAAAACTCTCCGCCGCCTTGGTCAAATATTTGAAAAGAATGATGACAAGAGGGGCACTCAACATCCGCCATATTTTCAATCAATCCAAAAACAGGAATGTTAAGCGTTTCGTACATCTCAACACTTTTTTCAGCATCAATCAGAGATAGTTTTTGCGGTGTTGTGACAACCAAAACACCAGATAAAGGTACCATTTGAGCCAGGGATAAATGCACATCTCCTGTACCTGGAGGGGTATCTAGAATAAGATAGTCTAATTCTGGCCAAGCGGTTTCCGTTAAAAACTGTTGAATCATTTTTTGAACAAGGGGCCCCCGCCAAATAACTGCCTTATCAGCTGGTATCAGGTATCCCACTGAAAGGGTAGCCAACCCATGATAATCCACAGGAATGGCTTTCCCACCCTCTCTTTTAGGTTCTTGGTTCAGCCCCAGCATGGTCGGAAGGGACGGGCCATAAATATCCAGATCCAGAAGGCCGACGCGATGACCCGCTTTTTGAAGGGCACAGGCAAGGTTAACGGCAACTGTTGACTTGCCAACCCCTCCTTTTCCTGAGGCAACAGCAACCACATTTTTGATATAGGGGAGTTGGATTTTTTCTACCTTTTTTTTCTGGTTCGATTCCTGTTGAGGCGGGGCTTGGCTTGAAAAAATCAGTTGTACATCCCTATCTCGGACCACTTGCAACACATGGTTTTTCAATGCTTGTTGATGGTGTGAAAGCATACGGATTGTGGGTCCATCGCCAAAAAAAATAAGACGAACAGGATCTGCCTCCCACTGAAAATGGGTTTGGATAGGGAGCGTGGAAAGAAGAACGCCACTATCCGGGAGCTTGAATGCATCTAAATGGGTCTGCAGTGCTTGTTTATTGATGGCGGCCATGGTATTAAACTTAAACAAATAGATTAAAAGTTCAAAGATAAATTCGAGAGTTTCATGGACGCATACCATTCAAAACAAGATAATCCCTGGGGCAACAGCGGCTCTGCTGAAAAGAAAAAATCAAACGTTGAAGATTTTATTTCCCGCCGCACTAAAAAAATAGGGGTGAAGCCCCCTTTCACCTTTCCCAAAAATATTTCACCTTTTTGGGTGATTTTTGCGGCTCTTTTTCTTTGGCTCATCAGTGGATTTTATCAAATTGAACCTTATGAGCAGGGACTTGTTCTCAGGTTTGGAAAATGGGTCCGGACGTCTGATCAAGGCATTCACTATCGCTTGCCCACTCCTATTGAGGAAGTAGTTGTGGTTGATGTCACCTCCACCCATAAAATGGAAATTGGCTTTAATAATCACAACGAATCACACATGTTAACGGGTGATCGCAATATCGTCGATGTCAACGTCATTGTCCAATGGAATATTAAAGATGCTGAAAAATTTGTTTTCAACGTCAATCAACCCCGTATGGCGATTAAGGCCGCAACAGAAAGCGCTCTTCGTGAAGTTGTTGGTAAAACCCCTGTCGATACTACCTTTACTTCTGGCCGTGCTGAAATTCAGAGCAAAACAAAAGAGATGGTTCAGAGAATCCTCGATAAGTATCAATCGGGTGTCCACATCGCAGAAATCAACTTAGACAAAGTGAGTCCTCCCGATGAAGTGATTGGGTCTTTCCGTGAAGTTGAAGCAGCTGAGGCCTATCAAAAGCAGGTGATCAACAAAGCAGAATCCTATCGTAATACCATTGTCCCGCAAGCACGTGGTGAAGCTGCAAAAATAACCGAAGAAGCCATTGGGTATCGTGATGCAGCCATTGCAAAAGCAACGGGTGATGTTGCCTACTTTGGACAGCTTGCCAAAGAACATCGCAAAAACCCAGGATTGATGGAAACAAGACTAAAATTAGAGACATATGAAAAGGTATTTAAAGATGCTAAAAAAGTGATCGTTGGTGATCAAGCAAGCAGTAGCATCCTACCTCACATGAAACTTCCCAACGCAAACTAACGGTAAAGTTAATGACACTTACAACAAAAGCTAAATTCCTGGTATCTTTGGCAATCATCCTCCTTGTTGTTGCCATCTCAAGCACATTCATCGTTAAACCCGATGAACAAGTGATTGTCATCAAATTCGGGGATCCGCAACGCATCATCCAAGAGCCTGGGCTCCATTTCAAAATTCCCTTCATCGAAGAGTTGGTGAAGTATAGCAAGAAATCTCTCCCTCTTGATATTCCTGCCAAAGAAATCATCATGTCGGATAAAAGCAGGGTTGTGGTGGATACCTTTTCCCTTTTTCGCATTGCCGATCCTTTGAAGTTTTATCAACGTGCTCGAACGCTCAGCAGAGCAATGATGTTGTTACAGCAACAATTGGTGGCAGACTTAAACAAAACCATTGCCAAGGTTAATTTTGATGTGATGCTCTCTGATCGCCGATCCGAGGTTATGGCAGAAATCGTCTCTGAAATGAAAGATTCAGCGGGTTATATGGGTGTTGAAATTGTTGATATTCGGATTCGCCGCGCCGATGTCCCAACACAAATCAGCCGCGCAATCTATGACCGTATGATCAGTGAACGGGATCGGATCGCAAAACAATTCCGCGCCATTGGAGATGAACGTGCCCAAGCCATCAAAGCCGAGGCCAATCGTCAATCAACCGTCATTATTGCAGAGGCCAATCGAGATGCTGAAAAGATGCGTGGAGAAGGGGATGCTAAAGCTGCTGATATTTATGAAAAAACATACAGCCAAAATCAGAAATTCTACGCCTTCTATCGACACCTTCAAGCATACGAGAAAGCTCTTGCTGAGACAGATGAAAAACCAACTTTCATTATTAATCCTAAAAAGTTTAAGTTTTTCGATCAACTCAGCCAATAAACAAAATACAAAGCAACTGCGTGTAACTTGTGTTTTGTAAAAAGTTAGGCTACTCTTAAAACTCATGGTGGGAATTATGAAGCTTGTAAAATGCATAACGATAACTGCTTTCACTTGGGTGCTTTGTTTTCAAGGTCCACTGGCAACAACCATATACCTTCCACAGCCAAACATCCAAACCAAACCTCCGGCTACATCCACTGACAATCATTCCATCACCGCTGAGGACGTTCTTGAAAATTATAATGAAGGTGAGATTGACGATCCATTAGAACCTTTTAATCGCCTCATGTTCATGATCAACGACTTTGCCGATATAATTGTCATCAATCCCTTGGCAATGATCTATAAAACATTTCTGCCTGATTTTGTTCAAACGGGTGTTCGAAACACCCTGAGCAATCTTATGGAACCTGTTCGCTTTGTGAACTCTGCTCTCCAGGGGAAGATCGATGATGCCTTTGAAACCCTAGGGCGTTTTATTGTTAACTCAACATTGGGTATAGTGGGTCTTTTTGATGTTGCCTCAGAGATTGGCCTCGAAAAACATGAAGAAGATTTTGGACAAACCCTGGAAAGTTGGGGGTTTGAAAGTGGTCCCTATCTTGTCCTTCCTCTTCTAGGTCCAAGCTCACTTCGCGATGCACTGGGACAAGGTGTTGATACTTTCGGCGATCCAGTAAACCTGGTTCTTCGCGCCAATGATAAAAAGGAGTATATCTACATTCGCTGGTCAGCTGAAGTTTTATCCAGACGGGCTTATTACAGTGATGAAATTGACTCACTGAAAGAAACGTCCATAGACTTTTATGCAACCGTTCGCTCACTTTATGCGCAGCGCCGTGCGCACCTTAACCGTGATGGTAAGCCTTCCAGTTCTGAAGGACCTTTACCATTAACTTATGATGAGGCATTTGAATAATAATGTTAAAAAAATATTTCATCCTTTCTCTTCTGATCCTATTCAATCCATGGTTCATGGCGGTCAGTGATGCAGCCGAAGACGCCTCTGAACAAGAGAGTGTTTCTGCTGAGTCATCCGAGAAAGATCAAAATGCCAAAACAGAGGACGCAAACCTCAAAGAAGCTGAAGCATTTATCAAAGACTTGGGGTCAAAAGCCATTCATGTTTTAACAGCTAAAAAAGATAATCCCGCTCAACAGAAAAAAGAATTTGAAGAAATTTTCATCAATCATTTTGCTGTAAAAAGCATCGCAACTTTTGTCCTGGGTCGCTATCGTCGCACGGCCACGACGGAAGAGAAAAAGGAGTTTTTTGAGCTCTTCAAACAATCCATTGCAGATGTCTATACGGAACGGTTCAAAAATTATCAAGATGAATCCTTTGTGGTCAATCATGCTCGCCCTGCTGGGGGTAAATCAAACCTCATTCGTGTCTATAGTGATATCAAAAAGCCCAACGCTTCCCCCATTGAAGTTGAGTGGAAAGTATTCAAAGATAGTGATGGTGAATATCGTATTACAGATGTTATCGTCGAAGGCTTGAGTATGAGCACGACTCAGCGCTCCGAGTATAGCTCAATTATTGAAAATCATGGGGGTTCTCTCAGTGGTCTCAATAAGGTTCTCAAACAACGCCTTGCCGAGTAACATGACCTCAGCTTGTGTCCTTCGCACACGCATCACGACCTCGACACGCCCTCTAAAATCATGGATCAGCATTGGCTTTGCTTAAATCCTTTTCAACAGTAAGTGGTCTTATCCTGGTCAGCCGGGCTCTTGGATACGTTCGGGACATGCTCATTGCATCCTATATTGGCCCTGGACCCATCACAGATGCTTTCTTCCTTGGCTTTCGTTTGCCCAACACCTTTCGCAGGCTCTTTGCCGAAGGGGCTTTTAATGCCGCCTTTATTCCGATTTTTACCAAGATTTGGCACCGTCACCCCAAAGCGGCAAGCCTCTTTGTCAGCAACACACTGGCCTTTCTGTGCCTGATGTTAATAGGGCTCACGGCTGTATTTGAAATCTTCATGCCACAAGTTATGGGCCTGATTGCCATGGGGTTTGAGAAAAATCAAACCTTTGAGCTTGTGGTTTACCTCGGCCGAATCATGTTTCCCTATATTATTTTTATTTCTCTTGCTTCTCTGTTTATGTCAATCCTCAATAGTCTTAACAAATTCGCCATTGCTTCAGCCTCCTCCATTTTACTCAATATAAATGCCATTTTATTTATATCCCTCTTTTCTTCCTCACCTCTTCAAACAGCTTTTGCACTGAGTTGGTCTATACCGGTCTCAGGCGCCTTGCAACTGGGTCTTGTTTGGTATGTTGCACAAAAAAATTTAAACATTCGGGTGATCAAGCCTCGATGGACAAAATCTATGAAGCAGCTCTTCAACAAGATTTTGCCTGGTATTTACGGGGCAGGTATTTATCAAATCAATCTTCTCTCATCCGATATCATTGCCTCCTTCATTCCGTCTGGTATTTCCTATCTATCGTTTGCTGATCGGATTAATCAATTTCCACTAGGGCTCATTGGCGCATCCATGGGACTGGTTGTTTTACCGCAACTCTCTCGGCAGATTGGTCAGAACCACCCGAATGAAGCTCTTAAAACAATGAACAAAGGTATTTTAGGGTCTCTGTATCTTGCATTTCCTTGTGCGCTTGGCATCTTCACTTTAGCGCCAGATATTGTTCAGTCTCTCTATCATTATGGTCATTTTTCCCTGAAAGACGTTGACGCAACTTCACAATGTTTGCGTGCCTTTATTGTAGGCTTACCTGCCTTTGTGTTGGTCAAGGTGCTCACCAACGCCTATTTTGCCCGGGGCGATACCCGGACCCCGGTGATTTTAACCAGCTTCATTCTGGTCACTAATATCGTTATCAATATCATTCTCTCTCAATTTTATAGTTACGTAGGTATTGCCGTTGGCACCAGCATTGCTTATTGGATTCAACTCACGATCTTGATTGTTTTGCTTCATCGGAACACCTGGTTTAGACCTTCTAGGGCTTTACAGAAAAAAATAGGGATCTGCCTTGTTGCTGCCATTCTCATGGTCTTTGGCTTACATCTTCTTAAAAACTCTCACCTCATAGACTTTCTATATATCCGTCAACTCAAAGTCGCTGGGCTTATTGGAATGGGTGCTGCTCTTTACCTACTCATCACCCAACTTTTAGGCCTAACCATCAAAAATCTTCGAACTCCTGCATAAAAAAAAGCCGGCCAAATGATAGCCGGCTTAGGACAAAAAAATAGGAGGACAGAGCTATTTTCTTTTAGAGATTATATTTTTTTCTGATGTCATCCCGATTTTTTGCTCTAGCAGCTGCCGCCCTTTGACGGGTAGGACTAGGTGACCGAGGTCCCCTCTCCATGGCACGCTGCTCGGCTTCCATCGCTTTCTTGATTGATGGGGGATGGTAGGGGTCCCCCTCTTTCCATACATTTTGCATGGCACGAGATGCTGAAGCAGCTGCGGCCGCCAGCCTTCCACCACCAAATGCATCTGTATAAATTTTCTGTAATTCTAAGCTGGTTTTTAGAGCTCCATCTTCTCTAAACAGCTTCACAAAGAAAGAAACGGCCTGGGCTATATTCATGGTTTTTCCATTATTCAGTTTAATCTGAGGAAAACGATTAATATCTGCCGGCATATCAGCTTGGATATAGGCAGCAACCGCCGCAATAATTTGACCAATACCAGAGTTTTTATCAGGACTTAAAAGCCCTTTGTTAATATCAAAAAGATATTTCTCAGCCCCTGTTCTATCGCCTTTTGTGACGTCAAATGTTCGTGCTACACTGGCTAAACTTTTAAGGCATTCTTTATACCCATAAACCACACTGCTTCCTGTTATACCATCCTTATACCAAATAGATTCTGGATCGGTTAGGATGCGATACATATACCATACAGCATTAGCACTTGAGCTTTTGTAATCCTTACAAATTGACGGCCTGACTGTAAGGGGAAGATAAGATGTATAATATGTCGGCTCATAAATACCGTGAGTACTATTAAGAGCAAACACAAGAGAGACGGCAGCTAATTTTTTCTTAAAAGCCATTTTAAAACCCTGTTTTTTTTATGATGTTATATCCAAAACACATAAAAAAACAAGAAAGTCCTGATAAAGAAGGCGTTGGAGAGAAAGTTAATGGAAAGGGATCCTCCCTTTATACTGCAATCATTGCTTTTTGATCAGGATCAAAACAATTGATAAAAATCCACTTGTTCTTAATCAATGCTGCAATCTTAGGCTGGGCGTTGACAATCTCCTGCACCCGCTCCAAAGGCGCATAAATAAACACCTGTAGACGCAGTGGTTGATGATAGGGCGTTGTATCGTTCTCATAAACGGATTGAAGCGCCAGCCCATGCATCAAATCACTCGCATTCCCCTGCATCACCCCAATCTTCCCCGTAATGTTTTGGGTGATCTTACTGCCAGCACCATAAGCAACGGGGTTCAACGTTGAAAAAAAGTACTGCATATTAATCCAATGGGCCACAACCATCGGAGCTGTCATAATGGTTGTGAGATGGGTACTATCTGTATCTGTTTGCCACTCATACTCATGAAGAAATGACCGGCCTTCAAGGTTAATCTCCTGTGTCCATGATCTGGGGCCAACAATTAAACTGGCATTGCGTGCCAATCCCCATTCAGGGCGCACTTGTGCCCAATCACTGCTCAATGTTTTGGCAGCGTCGATGGTTGACTGTGTGACGGGCAGTTTTTTCAATCTATTTTTTATGTTTTCTTGGCGTGCCTTTCCCAGGCTAAGCTGGAGCTGTCTCCCCTTTTCAGAAATATCAGATGTATAAATATCAATCTGATCTGTCGTTGTATCATGACGCGCGCCATAAAAAACCGTTTGATCTGGAATAATGAGCCCTCTTTCTTGCAGACCTTTTCGAACAGCCTGCTGATTTAAAATTTGGGCCAAAACACGCGCATTGTCTAATCCTTCATGGCCACCACACGCCCCACAATCTAAAGATGAGGCAAACGCGTTATTTTGGGTGGTGCTGCCATGGCCACAAAAAACCACCTGTGTGGCATAATTTTTTGTTAACCCCATTAACTGCAACGCCCCAGAGGCAAGCTTCACCTGATCCTCTAATGGAATAGCTGACAAATCAAACCGATTTAAATTAATTTTACCCAGTTCTTTTGACAATTTTTTTTGAATTTGTGAGGTCCACCTTGGGAAGAGTGATCGCATCATGGCCCAAAAACCAAATAAACTTCCTGTTGCTTCAACCAAAGCAAGAGGGGTTAAAAAGGAATATTTCAAAGCTTGATAAAGCCGCTTAACGGCGTGGGTTGTGCGATAAAATTGCCGGGTTTTTTTGAGACGTTTCGGTGTTTTTTCAACACATGCAGTTGGTTTCAAAAGCACCGGGCAAGAAGCATGTTCCTCCTTGCTTAAACCGTTACGAATTGAAATCGGCAACCCAAAAAAGCCAGCAAAGCCGATTGTTTGATAGTTGCCCTGCTTTTCAATGGCGCGCCGGATTTGCTCTGATCGCACATCAATACAAAACACCAATTGCGCGTCAGGCGCTGAGTTTGTTGCCGTCATTTTGGAAGCTGATTTTTCTAGTTTGGCGCTTAAATCATCAACGTACATTTTTTCGGTTTTTTCAATCGAGGATAATCGATCCTTGACGTCTGGGAGTTGAGTGACCTGTTGTTGATAAAAAGGCAAAATCTTTGCCGCCTCAGGCCACATACAAACGGTTATAATCAACCGCGCTGCAAGATAGTCAATGGCCTCTCTCTCTCGAGGTGTTGGCGCCCACTCCGCTCTGTATTTCACATGAGCGGCCCACCCTGGAAGAGTTACAAGCATTAAGAAAAGAAATTGCTCTTGATCATCCTCTGGTATCTCCAATCGTAACAAGCACAACTCAATGGCCTGCAAGGCATTGGACGGTAATTTCTGTAGCCATTTTTTGAGGCTGGGATCATTTTGATGAACATAACAATCGTGGGGAAGCAATTGACAGAGCGACTGATAAAACCCCCGTTGGCGCCCTGGCAATTTCAAGGTGGCCTGATCTTTATCATAATAGGTTTGACACCATTTAATGGTGGCAGCATTAAGCGCATCCAGCTCAGGGGGCCATTGTTCCTGTTCAAACGTAGCCATCGCCTCTTTGAGAGATTCGTGTATCGGCAGATGTTCCAAACCCTGCAGCGGGTTGACTGCAATCAGATTTTGTAACGGCCAAAAGGGAGCCATCTTGTTCCAACTTGATTGTATCATTTTCTTAAGCATCAAAATCTCCATTTTAAGGGGTGTTTTTGATCAAAAACGGCCCTATTTTGACTCAAAACAGCTCTGTTTTCATCATTTATAGCGATAAAAAAGGCGCTGTAATGTCATGGTTTTTAGAGCTGGTTGGCTCGCATTCAGCCCTTTTACGTATAGTTTTTTATACCAAACAGGCACTCTACCCTTCTGATCCCACTGACGCACAACGATCATCACTCCCCAAGCAGCAGAAATAAAAGCAAGATAAGCTATAAAAACCCAATTCAACGGCCTCGGAACCATAAGGGTTTCAGGCAAATGTGATTCAATCAACCAGACATTATAGCCATAAAAAGTACCTAAAATCGTGGCCAGGCAAAGGGCTTTAAGCACAACATACCGAACAGGCTCTTGCAGCAAGGTAAATGCCATCTGAACGCCAGCTATAAAAGCAATGAAAACAAGGATACTGTTGGTCGTAAGCGCAGTCAAAGACCGCCCACTGCCATAGGCAAAAGCAAAGGCAAATAACGCCCCCGCGCACACAGCAATCAAAATCCGAAAGGGGGTTAGCTGAAGCGGTTTATCAAATCTTTTCTCTGAAGCAACGCCACCAGAGCTCAAAAATAAATACGCTTTGAACAGGCCGTGCCAACATAAGTGGGCAACCGCTGCCGCAAAAAGCCCTAGGGAACACTGAATCACCATGAAGCCCATTTGACTTAACGTTGAACACGCCAACATGCGTTTCACATCATTTTGAAGAAGTTTCCAAAACGTGCCGAGCAAAGAGCTAATGGCCCCAAAGATAAACAAAACCATAAGCCAATGTGAATGGTCGGCAAAGAGCCCAGAAAAACGAACCAGGAGAAAGCCCCCTCCATTCACCAGCCCAGCGTGCATCAATGCGGAAACAGGCGTTGGTGAATTTAGAGAACTTAACAGCCATTTGTGAAAAGGCCATTGTGCTGACTGAATCAATGCTGAAATCACAATGCCCGCTAAGGCAACCTCAAACATGACAGAGTGATAAGTCATCGCAGTCATGGCTTTGATCGACGCCGTTCCCATCTCAACATAGAGAACCACAAAAGAAAAAGCTAAAATCAACGAGCCGACCCCCAGATATTTCCAGGCCAACCGTCCCGCATTTTCAGCCGCAGCCCAACTGGGTTTGTGGATCATCAACTGCTTTAAAAAATAATTCGCTCCTATCCATGAAAAAACAAAAAGGGCGAGATGATCTGCTGAAATTAAAGAAACTAAGCACATCAAAAGAAGGAGCAGGCGCCAGTAAAAAACAGCAAAAAACTGGTCTCCCCGCATATACCGCCATGAAAAAAAGCCGATAATGATGGTGATAAATCCAACCAACGCCATCATAACTTCTGAAAGAGCATCAACGTGAAAAAGAAAATCCAAAGCCATATTTCTTAATTTTTTTATGATTGATGACTAAACCGAATTGTGCAATAAGTAAAATTAATAATTATCATAAATTGATTAAAAAAATTAATGACTATTGATATTTCACAGCTTCAGAGCTTTTTAATGGTTGTCGATCAGGGAAATTTTACGCTTGCTGCAGAGAGGCTGGGACGCACTCAATCTGCAATTAGTCAACAGATAGCACGCCTAGAAATCGCCATTGGCAAGAAACTGCTCAACCGCACAAAGCCTTTCCAGCTCACCCCGGATGGTGACGTTTTTTATCGTTATGCCAGGCAAATTTTGGACCTCCATGATTCAGCCTTGTCTTATTTTAAAGAGCCCGACGTATCTGGAGATATTCGTTTCGGTGTCCCCGAAGATTTTGCCAGTCTGTTTCTCAGTGAAATACTAGCGCACTACAGCATCACACACCCCCGCCTCCATTTAAATATCGAGTGTGACTTAACTTTAAACCTTTATAAACGCTTCAAAAAAGGTGAGTTTGATTTGGCCTTGGTTAAAATGAGCCGTCCTGAGGATGTGCCGCATGCAACAGAAATGTGGTCTGAACAACTTTTATGGGTAGGGTCTCGGCGCAATCTTACTTTTACAGGGGATATCCCTTTGATTTTATCCCCAAAACCTTGCATCTACAGAGAACATGCTTTGCGGGCCCTAACGCAAAAAAATATCAAGTGGAGCATTCGATTTTCAAGCATGAGTCACGCCAGTAAAATAGCAGCTGTCCAAGCAGGGATGGGTATTACCGTTTTACCAAGAAAGTTGGTACCCAAAAATCTTCAGTGTTTTGCGTCGAGTCAAGCGCTGCCACCCCTTGATGATATTCAGGTAACATTACTCCAAAACAATACAAACCAAGGCCCTATCCAAGCGCTCAGCGATTACATTCATGAAACCCTTCGCCAACGATAGCGGGCATTAAGATTTTTCTTCTTTTTTCTGGGTATGCCATAAGGTTGCATAGGCGCCGCCTTTTGAGAGAAGCTGATGATGCGTACCCTGAATGATTTCACCATTCTTCATAAAAAAGATCAGATCAGCATCAACAATGGTTGATAAACGGTGAGCAATCACCAGCGTCGTAAACCCTTTTGATAGGCGGTTCAGGTTACTCTGTATTTCTCTTTCGGTATGCATATCCAAGGAAGAAGTCGCTTCATCAAAAATATAAATTTTCGGTTGCTTCAATGCCAGGCGTGCAATTGCAACACGTTGTTTTTCTCCACCAGAGAGTTTTAACCCCCTCTCTCCAACCACTGTTTGATACCCGTGCGGCAACTCTAAAATAAAATCATGAATCAAAGCAACTTTAGCTGCGTTTTCAATTTCCACCGAAGTCGCACCTGGTTTTGCAAAAGAGATATTGTCATAGATACTTGTGTTAAACAGAACCACATCTTGCGGAACAATCCCTAATGCGCTTCTTAAGCTCTCTTGTGTAACCGACTGAATATCTTGGCCATCAATTAAAATCTGACCTGAAGACACATCATAAAAGCGCATCAACAATCGTGTTATGGTGGATTTACCTGCGCCACTATCACCAACGATCGCAACGCGTTTTTTCGCGGGGATGGTTAAGCTTAAATTTTTTAACAAGTCGGAGCGGTTTAGGTACTTAAAAGAAACATTTTTAAAAACAATTTCTCCCTGCTGAACCACTATTGGCTTAGCCTCCAATTGATCGACGACGCTCAAAGGTTCAGACATAATTTCTTCAACTTGTTCAATATGTGTCAAGGCAATTTTCATCTCCCGGTAACTGAATCCTAAATTAGACAAAGGCCCAAAAAGCTGGAGCAGATACATGTTTAGCAACACAATATCACCAACGCCAAAGGTCCCCTTTTTGACATCATGAAACGCCATCACAAGCAGTAACGTTAACCCTAAACCCATAATAACGACTTGACCAATATTGAGCATGCTCAAACTCACAAACGTTTTCTTACGGGCTTCTTGCGCCTCAGCAAACAAAGAACCATAGTTACTTTGATCAAGAGCTTCTCGGCCAAAAGATTTGATCGTTTCATAATTCATCAAACTATCAATAGCATAAGCGTTGGCTTCATTTTGACGTTTATTCATTTCACGGGCTTGGTGTGTTTTTTTGTTCGCTATTCGCACAGTATAAAAAACATAACTCACGAGCGTTAAAAAGATGACCGCAGCATAAACTGCCTTATAAAAAGCGATCAAAAATCCAAAAACCAACAACACCTCAAGGATCATGGGAATTGTATTAAACACGAAAAAGCGAAGGAATAGCTCAAGGCTGGTGATCCCTTTTTCAAAAACAGAGTTTAACGCTCCTGTCTTTCTCTGTATGTGAAAATCATAGCTAAGCTGATGAATTTTTTTGAATAGACTCAATGCCATGGTTCGCACAGCATTCATATCAACAGGGATGAAAATCAGATCTTTCAGCGCCATCATGCTACCTCCTAAGAGATAACAAACTCCATACAGAATGATCATTATGAAAGGATAAAACAGAGAGCCTTCAGGTGTTGATAAAGCATTCAAGCCCTCCTTAAAAACCAAGGGAGCAACACTGGAAAAAACTTTACCTGAAATAAGAATGAGAAGGGTGGTCCAAAACGCATACTTAATTTTTTTCTGTGTGGATTGATAGCAATAGAAAAATATTTTTTTAAGCAAATCATATGTTGAAAATGTTTTCATTTTTTCCCAAGTGTCAATTGAGACCAACTTTATCTAGCCTCATTCTGTTGTTAATTTAATCGATATTTTCAGACGCTTGTTTTCACATTTTGTAATCTGAATATCTAAGCGATAATGATCACGCTCAAAGTGCATCTCTTTTGAAGATTTTTTTTTCCATCCTAATTCTTCTAAACTTGTTTTAAAGAACTTTTTAAGCTGTTCCAAGTGATATGCGTCTGTTTCACCACTGACTTCAATAATTTTTCCCCCTGGAGCATCAAAGCTTAATCCATCATCATTTAAAATAAGACCCTCTGGCTGTGGCACTTCACTGGATTGAAAAGGCCAGTCAGCGCCCTGGATCTTGAAAAAGAATAAGAAAAAAGCCAGAAAAAAACCACATCGATTCATTGCTTCAATCTCCTTGCAACTTCCTGGGCAAAATAGGTAATGACACAGTCAGCCCCTGCTCTAAAAATGCCAATTAAAGACTCTTCAATGGCTTTTTCATGAACGAGTCCCGCACTCACTGCCTTTTTAATCATCGCATACTCACCACTCACTTGATAGCTATAAAGCGGAATTTCTGGATAACGGTATTTTATTTGATGGATCACATCCAAATAATATCCAGCTGGTTTAACCATCAGCATGTCTGCTCCCTCTTTGACATCCAGATCCGTCTCAAGTTGCCACTCATGCATCCGACGATAATCACATTGGTAACTGCGCCGATCCCCTTCTTTGGGCGCCCCTTCAGCGGCTGCCCGAAAAGGTCCATAAAATTGAGAAGCATATTTAACAGCATAAGATAAAATCGGAATATGGCCAAAGCCATTCTGATCCAGCTTTGTTCGAATCGCTGCAACCATCCCATCCACCATACCGCTGGGCGCAATCACTTGACTCCCTGCCTGAGCATGAGACAAAGCTTGCAAAGCAATCATATCACATGTTGCTTCCATATCTAGTCGTCCCTGGCTTTCACAGGGGGAGAGCTGTCCACAGTGGCCATGATTCGTGTATTCGCAAAAACAAACATCGGTTATGATCACAAGATCATTCTTTAAGGGTTCCAAAGCTTTTAACGCTTCTTGAATAACCCCGGTCTCCAAATAGGCTGCAGAACCTTTTTCATCTTTGTATTCTGGAATACCAAACAAAAGAACTTGCTGAATACCACAGTTTAGCAGGGTCTCTACATGACCCACAAGCATGTCAGGGCTCCATTGAAAATGCCCCGGCAAGGTTGGAATTTCTTTTTTAATCCCTGTTCCCATCCTAACAAAAAGGGGGGATACAAGCTTAGAAGCGCTAAGATGAATATCTGTCAGAACATTTCTAAGAACATCACGTGTGCGAAGGCGGGCAGGTCGAATCATATAGGTTTCACATTTATCCTCTAACTTATCATGTCTCCAAATGAGAATAAAGCCAGCCTTTTATCTTCACGCCATACTGTGCTCAGTCATAACTCTATCGTTGAACTTATTTTGTTCAATGCTAATTTTTTTAAAAAGAGCCAAAGTTTTCGCTAAAAAGCATGTTCAAAGCAGATCTTGGTACAGATGGTAAGCCTCTTCCTAATTTCGAACACTGGAAGCGGGGTGACTGTGTTTTTGGATACGGCAAGCTCGAAGAAATTAAGCGTCAATTTGAAAGGTAAATTTCTCAATCACCTTTTATTCAAATAAGGCGCCAGGTATTGACCCGTGATACTTTGAGCCTTCTTTGTTATTTGTTCTGGTGTTCCTGTGGCAACAATTTCACCGCCCCCTATCCCGCCTTCGGGCCCAATATCAATGACCCAATCAGCTGTTTTGATGACATCTAAATTATGCTCAATGACAATAACGGTATTCCCTTGATCGACCAGCGCTTGTAATACTTCCAGAAGTTTTCGAATGTCTTCAAAATGCAAACCGGTTGTAGGTTCATCTAAAATATAAACTGTTTTCCCCGTTGACGCGCGGGCAAGTTCTTTGGCCACTTTAATCCGCTGAGCCTCACCACCAGAAAGAGTCGGCGCCGACTGCCCAACCTTCACATAGCCAAGCCCAACCCGCTTCAGCATATCCAGTTTCTTACGAATGGCTGGCACACTTTCAAACAAGTCATGCGCTTCATCGACAGTCAGATTCAAAACATCCGCAATGGAATAATTTTTGAACTTAACTTCAAGGGTTTCCCGATTATAGCGCTTACCCTTGCACTGATCACATTCCACGTACACATCGGCCAAAAAGTGCATTTCGATCTTTAAAACCCCATCTCCTTGGCAAGCTTCACATTGCCCCCCTTTCACGTTGAAAGAAAAGCGGCCAGGGGCATAACCACGGGCTTTTGACTCTGGCAAAGCAGCAAACCAGTCGCGCATAGGGCCAAAAGCACCGGTGTATGTAACGGGATTGGACCTAGGGGTCCGACCAATGGGTGACTGGTCAATATCAATCACTTTATCAATATGCTGAAGTCCAGATAATTTTTTGTAATGTAAGCCGGGTTGACCTGTTTTATTCAGATGTGTCTGCAGCGCTGGGAAAAGAGTATTGATAACCAGAGATGATTTCCCCCCACCCGAAACACCTGTCACAAGCGTAAACGTCCCCAAGGGAAATTCAGCGGTGACATTTTTCAGATTATTGGTTGTGACACCTTCAATCTTCAAGACATGCTCAAAAGAACGCCTGTGCTCAGGAATGTCTATTTTTCTTTTACCTGATAAATATTGTCCCGTTAGACTTTTCGGATTTTGAATAATTTCTTGTGGTGTTCCCTGCGCCACAATTTCACCTCCACGCGCCCCGGCGCCTGGTCCCATATCAACCACGTAATCAGCGGCCATGATGGCCTCTTCATCGTGTTCAACCACAAGAACCGTATTACCAATATCTCGCAAACGAATCAGTGTTTCCAGCAAGCGATCATTATCTCGCTGATGCAAACCAATTGATGGCTCATCGAGGACATACAAAACACCGGTCAAGCCAGATCCAATTTGTGATGCCAAACGAATCCGTTGACTCTCTCCCCCTGAAAGAGTCCCCGCCATCCGCGCCAAGGTTAGGTAACTTAATCCCACATTCTTCAGAAAAAACAAGCGGTCTTGAATTTCCCGCAAAATAGGTTTCGCAATTTCCTGCTGTTGGGGTTTCAATTTGTCAAAAATACTTGTAAACCAAGCATAGCAGTCTGCAACGGATAGCTGACTGACTTGTCCAATGTGCATACCAGCAATTTTGACCGCCCTTGCTTCTTCTTTCAGACGATATCCCTCACAGGTCGAGCACGGTTCTCTCACTTGATAGCGAGCTAAATTTTCTCGCACGCGATCACTATCTGTCTCACGCCACCGACGTTCCAAGTTATTGAGCACCCCCTCAAAAGGTTTATTCACCCGATAAGATCTTCCGTCATCCTCGTACTGAATGGGAATGGCTTTTGTTCCTGATCCGTGAAAAATAATCTTTTGAATAGAGGCCGGTAATTTTTCAAAGGGCGTATCCGGATCGTGGCCTAAATAAGCAATCACAGCTTGTAAGGCTTGGATATAATAGTCGCCAAAAGGTCCCCACCATGGTGCCACCGCCCCTTCATAGATGGTTTTTTTTCCATCCGGAACAATCAAGTCTTGGGAAAAAGCCATCTTTTCACCCAAGCCGTCACAAGTGGGGCACGCCCCTGCAGGGTTATTAAATGAAAACAAGCGAGGTTCAATTTCAGCCAGACTAAAGCCCGACTCGGGACATGAAAACTTCTCCGACAACAATAGGGTTTGCGGCTCAGTCAGATTTTCAACAATCACCAAGCCATCACTCAATTTCACACACGTCTCAAGTGTTGGCGCCAGACGCGCCTCTAAATCTGGCTTGACAACCAGCCGGTCCACCACCACAGCAATGTCGTGTTTTATGTTTTTATCCAAAGCTGGAATATCATCCATCAGATACACCACGCCATCAATTTTTAAACGTTGAAACCCTTGCTTGCGTAGCGCTTGGATTTCTTCTCGATACTCCCCTTTTCGGCCCCGCACAATTGGGGCAAGAATCAAAATTTTACTTTTTTCCGGCAAGGCCATAATACGATCGACCATTTGGCTGATTGTCTGACTTTCAATCGGCTTGCCCGTTGCTGGAGAATAAGGAACACCCACCCGGGCAAACAAGACACGCATGTAATCATAGATTTCCGTCACCGTTCCCACCGTTGAACGGGGGTTTTTCGATGTGGTCTTTTGTTCAATGGAAATTGCTGGGGAAAGCCCCTCAATTGAATCAACCTGGGGCTTTTGCATCATTTGCAAAAATTGGCGCGCATAGGCAGATAAGCTCTCAACATAGCGGCGCTGTCCTTCTGCATAAATGGTATCAAAGGCCAAAGAGGATTTGCCAGATCCACTTAGCCCCGTAATCACCACAAGCTTATCTTTAGGCAATTGAACAGAGATATTTTTGAGGTTGTGCTCGCGGGCACCACGAATTTCTAATAAGGAAGTCATATTTTTTTAATCTAAAAGCTGGAATTCATTTTATGTTAACGCAAACAGAAATGCTTGTCATTAGTATGATTTTAAGTAAAATAAACTTAAACACAGGGAATCATTCAATGCAACACGCACTCAAACTTGCTCTTATCTTATGTATCTGTTCACCGTCTCTCGAGGCTCTTCGTGAAAAAATAGTCAATGGCAATCCTTTCAGGACTGGTAATGCTGATGCTGTCATTGAAGATTTTAGAAGACAGGTAGGTAAACGTGAAGTGATTACCTTTATTGGCTACTCCGGTCGTGGATATCAAAATCCTGAAAAAATGCTTAAACAAGCGAGAATATTTCTCTCAATGCGGAGCCCACAAGAAGCTGTTGTTAATATCGGTGTCACCCCTGAAGGCATTGGTGCTATTTATCCGCTTGCTAAAAAAATGGGCTTTGAAACATTCGGGATTGTCTCAACTCAAGCCAGTGACTATCTTGATGGTGTTAAAAACGTTGATCATCCTTACCTTGTCCGTGATGAAACCTGGGGCGGTTATCAAAACAGCTCACAAATTAAGTTGAACCCAACCTCCGCAGCGATGGTTGCCGTCAGTGATGTCATGGTTGCTTATGGTGCTGGTGACATTGGTTTAGCTGAGCTCAGGGCAGGTCAATCTTATGGTAAAACCATCAAAGCTTATGTTTATGATGAAAACCATGAAAAGAGCATCAATAAAGCACTTAAAGCTGGCAAGGAAGCCCCAAAAATTTTCCATTTACCAGCCTTTGCTGAATTCTCAAAACGCCTTGGGTTTAGTCAAAGAAAAATCCGGCGCGTCCCACGTCGAGATAACCAAGAAAATCGTGCCAAGAAAAGTAAATCTTCTTCTGGGACAAGCCTAACAAAACAATAATAAAAATTGTTCCGCCTAGAGGAGGTGTCAGAGCACATTTTTTTGAAAAGTCTCGACATAAATTTTTAGCTGCACCCATTACAATAAAGGGGTAAACAATAGATATGTCGATCCCAAAAAAAAATATTGCTGTTGTTGGATGTGGAAACTGGGGCAAAAATATTGTTCGCTCCCTAGGTGAAATGGGACGCTTGGCAGCCATCTGCGATGATCGCACCAACAATACTCATGCACTTGAATTCGCTGAAAAATTTCACTGCCCCCACCTCTCTTTTGATGAGATTCTCAATGATTCCACATGTGAAGGCGTTGTGATTGCAACACCGACAGCAACGCATTTTAATCTCGCTCAAGCAGCCCTCAAAGCCAATAAACATGTCTTTGTTGAAAAGCCATTGGTGAGAGAGCATCACCAAAACAGCCAGCTGATCTCCCTTGCTAACTCTCAGCAAAAAACTTTAATGGTTGGCCATATATTGCTCTATCACCCGGCCTATCAAATGTTAGAGACAATAGCCGCAACCGACATTGGATCTCTTCATTACATCACCACGCGTCGCACTAACCTTGGTCGCTTCTTTCCGGGGGAAAGTGCCTTATGGGATCTCGCCCCGCATGATTTAGCCATGATTTTGAATTTGTTTAACCGTTCCCCGCAACGTGTCTTTTGTCATCAGGTTGCCTGTGTAGAAAAAGGCGTGGGTGATTTTGCATCCGTTGATCTTGATTTTGGGGAGGGTCAACAAGCAAATTTATATGTTTCGCGCTTTAGCCCCGTCAAAGAACAAAAAATCGTTTTACACGGATCTAAGGGATTTGCTTATTTTGATGATACCCAAGATTGGCCTCAAAAAGTCACGCTGAATAACAGTTCTGTCTCTCTAGATAAAGCTGGCCCGATCATTCACGCAAAGCCAAGTCAAACACAATCTCTGAGTCCAGCTGAACCCCTCAAGATTGAGCTACAAGCATTTATCGACTCTTTTGAACACCCCTCAAGAAACAAGAGTAACGGTAAACAAGCTCAGGTTATATTGACAATTATTCAAGCCGCAGAGGAATCGGCCAAAACACAGTCGTGGATTAGCATATAGCTCAAACACTCCATATCATCCCTTAAATTCCTGAGCAATGACATACATTTCTGATGACTCTTTTCGGCTGGAAGGCGGTTTAAAGTGAGAGACTTTGCGAAAGTTTTTCTTAAGCAAAAGCATCACATCATCTTGCCCCCCACCTTGTAAGGTTTTGGCAACAAAGGATCCGTCCGGTTTCAACACTTCGATGGCAAAATAACAAGCCTGCTCAACCAAATCCATAATACGAATATGATCGGTTTTTTTATGTCCTGTTGTCACAGGGGCCATATCGCTTAAAACAGTATCGATTCCGTTTTTTGTATGAGAGAGGAGCTTTTGATAAATATCCTCATCGGTAAAATCACCTTGGATAAAGGTCACATCTTCCAACGGGTCCATCTCAAGTAAGTCAAGGGCTATAAGAGTTTGATTGTTCCCATAGCGTGACAATACCTGACTCCATCCTCCTGGCGCCGCCCCCAAATCAACCACAGTTGTACCGGGCTGGATCAACTTATACTTATCATTGATTTCAATAAGCTTGTAAGCCGCACGGGAACGGTACCCCTCAGCCTTGGCTTTTTGGACATAAGGGTCGTTAAGTTGGCGCTGCAACCAACGCTGCGATGAGTTTGTGCGACCTCTGGCCGTTCGCAGCTTAATTGACTGTTTACGATGGCCGCTCAGATCTTTAGGGGTTTTGTTAGACATAATCTAAGCCGACTTTTTCTGCAAAGGCAGCGTGAAAAATTGCCACGTTTCTAGGCATGCCTCAACCAATGCATGAACCATTTCAGGTGTATGCGTGGGATTGGGTGTAAGACGAAGCCGCTCTGTTCCCCTTGGAACAGTGGGATAATTAATTGGCTGAACATAGATATTATGCTTTTCAAGCAACCGATCGGTCACTTTTTTACACAAACGTGCATCGCCAACAATCAAGGGAATAATGTGGCTGTTGCTATCTAAAAAGATAAATCCTGCTTTTTGAAGACAGCTTTTTGTATAGTTCACAACAGACCATAAATCATTACGCATCATCGTGTTGTTTTGAATTAATTCAAGACTCTTCTGGATGCCACTAACAATCGCAGGAGGTAAGGCTGTGGTAAAAATAAACGGCGGCGCGCAGGATCGAATGAAATCAATCAACGTGCTGTTTGCGGTAATATAACCACCGATGATGCCAAACGCTTTACCAAAGTTGGCTTGTAAAATATCTATCCGATGGTTTTTCTTGATTTTTTCAACATAACCCATACCCGAATGACCATAAATACCAACGGCATGTACTTCGTCAACGTATGTGAGGCAATTATATTTTTCTGCTAAATCGCAAATCTTAGACACCGGAGCAAAATCTCCATCCATGGAATAAAGTGACTCAAAAACAATTATTTTAGGGGTATTTTGATCATATTTAGCCAGTTTTTGCTCTAAATCATAGACATTATTATGCTTAAAAACCTCTTTTTGAACGCCGCTGATGCGAATACCATGGATAATTGAGGCATGGTTGCATTCATCTGAAAACACCACAACGCCCGGCATATAGCGTAACAGTGTTGAGAGGGTTGCTTCATTAGCTGCATACCCGGAAGTAAACAACAAGGCAGCGTCACGATCATGCGCTTGGGCTAATTGGTGCTCAAGCTCTCGGTGTAAAGTGCTGGTGCCACTAATGTTACGCGTACCACCGGCACGGGCACCGTAAAGATTAAGGGCCTTTTTCATGTGTTCGATGACTTTGGGATTCTGACCTAGCCCCAAGTAATCATTGCTGCACCAGATGGCGACTTTCTTACGCTGCTCTTCTGATGTAAGATAGGCCATTGGATAATCACCAGCAATTCGTTCAAGTGGCGCAAAATAACGATAACGCCCCTCTTGATGGATGTCATTTAATGCAGCACGGAAATAGTCTTGATAATGCATGATTTCTCCTGCCTAACCATAGCATAAACTCCTAGAAGCAAAAAAGAACTATCCAGACAAAATTAACGTTTATCAACTTCCATCCATATTTCATTGCGACGGAGGAAAGGCAGGGTCCATGGTGGGTTATAGAAAGCATAAATAATTTTGGACTCCAGGGGCAAGTTTTGCGTCCTCATAAATTCTGTCAACTTCTGATGATGCTTTCGTAAATTTTCATCGCTGCCCCTGCCAGAAAAAGTGATCGCAGCATAGGTCTTGCCGGGCATGATTTTTAAGCGAACCTTCTCATTATTAACTTCAGGTAAATCCTCAAGGCGATAGTTTGATGGCATCACAAATCGTACCATCCATTCGTCAAGAGAGCTCTCGCACCCCTCTTGAATCACAGGTGCTGTCATCGCTATTTTTACGTTTGCTTTATTATTCCCAAAAATATAATCAGCCAGAAGACGGAATCCTTTTTTAATGGCGTCGGTGCGCTTTCCTTTAACGGATACTTCAGCCACCACTAAATCGGGATACGTTCTCATTTCTACAGAATCTTCTGAAGAGAGTTTTTGATAGCTTGGTTGCTCTACATTTGTCACAACATAACTCCACACGGCAAAGGAGGCGATTGCTACAACTAGGAAAAGAAAGCCAATCTTCATCCATTTTTTTGCCATCACCGTCTCCTTTAATAGTCGTTAACATTTTATACCTGATCGTCAAAAGAATCAATAAAGCCTTATTTTGAAGAGTGTGATACAATATAAATTATATTAAATACAGAGTGAAATAATGCCCTACTGGCTGGTCAAAACAGAACCTAGCACGTGGTCTTGGGATGATCAAAAACGCGTTAAGGTAGAACCCTGGGATGGTGTGCGCAATCACCAGGCACAGGGCAACCTTAAAGCCATGAAAAAAGGAGATCTCTGCTTCTTTTATCATTCCGTTCAAGAAAAACGCATCGTCGGCATTGTCCAGGTGGTGCGGGAATTTTACCCCGATCCAAAAGAGCCGCGTTTTGGTCAAGTTGATGTTGCTTACCAGGCTAATATGGTTCAACCAGTGACTCTTCAGCAAATCAAAAATCATCCCGAACTTCAAAACATTCCCCTGGTGCGTCAATCACGTCTCAGCGTCATGCCGCTTGACAAGGCTTCCTGGAACTTGATATGCTGCGAAATGGGACAAACAAAAATATTAATTTAATATGAATACCATGCGTGTCCGTTTTGCTCCCAGTCCCACCGGTTACCTTCACGTTGGTAATGTGCGCACTGCGCTGCTTAACTATTTATTCTGCCGTCAGCACAAGGGGGTTTTCCTGCTTCGCATTGACGATACCGATCAAGAGCGTAGCAAACCCGAATATGAAGAGGCGATTTATCAAGATCTCGCCTGGCTTGGCATCAGTCATGATGAAACAGCCCGTCAATCAACCCGCTTTGAACGTTATCAAAAAGCAACGGACCACCTGAAATCCGCGGGCCGTCTTTATCCCTGTTATGAAACCCAAGAAGAGCTGGCTTTCAAACGAAAAATGCAACTTGCCCAAGGCCGCCCTCCTCAATATGCTCGTGCGGGTCTGCACCTAACTGACGATCAAAAACACGCTTATGAACAACAGGGACGCAAACCCCATTGGCGGTTTAAAATAGCCGATGAAGCCATTGATTGGCATGATTTAGTCCGAGGCCCTGTTCACTTTGAAGGCGCTCACCTTTCGGATCCTGTTTTGATTCGCGAAGACGGCCAGCCCATTTACACCTTGGCTTCGGTTGTTGATGATTGTGAAATGGCCGTTACCCACATTATCCGGGGTGAAGACCACGTCGCTAATACAGCGATTCAAATCCAACTGATCCAAGCCCTGGGGCATGATCCCCAAAAATTCCATTTTGCTCATATGCCGCTCATCTCTGATGATAAGGGTGAGGGGCTTTCTAAACGTTTGGGAAGCGCCGGCATTCGCACGCTCAAAGAAGAGGGGCTTTTACCCATGGCTCTCTCCAACGTTCTGGCGCGCTTAGGCACCTCTCAGCCGATTGAAGCGTTTGACTCCCTTGATCCCTTGATCAAAAGCTTCAGCTTTGATTTATTTGCTCGATCTACGCCCAAGTTCAGCTTTGAAACGGTTCAAGTAATTAATGCCAAACTTTTGCACGAAGCCCCGCTTGACCAAATCAAACCCTATCTGCCAGAAAGCATGAACCTTGATGCATCAACGTGGAAAACACTTCAGAAGAATTTAAACAGTCTGCAGGATCTGCCCGCTTGGCAACAAATTTTAGCAGGTGATTTTTCTGTTTCTTTTTCTGAAGAGGATCAAATCTACTTAAAAACAGCCCTTGATCTTTTGCCCCCATCCAACTGCTGGAGTGAAGATCCTTGGACCCAATGGCAAAACACGCTCAAAGAAAAAACCAATCGCAAAGGTGGCAAATTGCTGAAGCCCCTACGGTTAGCACTCACAGGTCTCGATCATGGCCCCGAGCTGGGAAAACTGGTCAAGTTACTGGGATATGAGAAAATTAAAAAACGTGTTGATCACTCAATTTCAATCTAAGCGTAGACTATTCCACACCAATATAAATGGGGAAAGTAGCCTCAAGCGGATTCATATCAGGCCCATAAACCTCAAAATCAGCAGCATATTTTCGAATGCCACCTAGCTCTTCGGGGGACATTTTCCAAATTTTTTCCCACGCTTGAATACAAACGTTGGGCATAATCCCTGGACCAATATCAAACTTAATATATTTTTGTGCTGGGATTATTAACGTTTCTAAAGATCCATCATCGGATGCTATTGGCTCAACCCACTCTCCAACAAAGTAAGTGTACTCGCCATTTTCATCAAATTCATACTGAGTGTAAACACAGTATGTCAATCCAGGGGCTGCTCTTTTAGGAATTTTTTCAAAAAGCCGCTCATTAAAAAATTTTGCAAGCGTGGACTGAATGCGTCCTTCTCCTGATTTCTCTCTCGCGTTGGTTGTTCGAACAGAAACGCCAACTAAACTAATAGCATTTTCGTGTACTAGGGATTGATTCATTATTTTGCAGCTCAATGGTTAAACCAACTATACATATCAAGGTCGTCTTAAACCACTGTTTCTTGATGGACTTGAATCTTAAAAACCACGGGCGCAGGTTTCGGATGATTGATAATGGGATCAGGTACTTTTTCCCCCTCAAAATCAACCATCAAAACAAGCAGCGTTAAACAGAAAAAGAAAATAGAGACTGCGCCATAAACCCAGAACTGGAGCGGATGGGAAAGCAAGAAGCGATAGCTTGAATCGGGGTTAGGTTTTATAAATGATAAAAATTTCATCTCTTTCCCGTGCGGGTACGCCCCTGAAATCTTGGCTAAACGTCAAGTCATCTCTAGCGTTTTTTTGTTTTGAAGTCGGTTTCTCAAGCGTAATGGCGCGCCGAACCCGCTGACCTGCCTTTTTTTCAAAGGCGCCCATCCCTTTTGCTCCATGCGTAATCAACAGCCCTAAAATTTCATGCTTAAACTCTTGTGTGTCCTCAACATTTTCCAGTTGAACCGATACACCCAATTCTTGAAAGCTATTCTCACATTCTTCTACTTTGTCGGTGGGTAATCCAGATTGCACTGACAAATCCTCCACCACATTTTTTTGGCCCACCATCACAAAAGTGAATCGGTGGCCATAGCCATCAACTGTGTCTTTGGGCAGTAATTCTAACTCTTGATATGGCACCACCCCAATCCGCTGAGTGGGCAGCTCACAATATGGCAAGGATTTCCCTTGTTGTGGTGATCCATACGTCTCAGGCGCAGCCGGGCAAAGGGATCGCTTATAATTATCCCGCCTGCTAAACCACGATTGAACGCGCTTACTGATGCTGGCCGCTCTCTCTTGAGTGAGTTTATGCTTATAGTAGTGCCGGTATTTTTGAATGGCAGGCACTAAGGTTGCAACCACCAATCCCATAATGATCAGCCCAATACTAGCCTCTAACAAGGAATAAGCTGGCAACTGCCACCCCTTTTTCACACCAGCACCTCAACCGCCACAATACAAACTCGATCTTTTTGTTTGAAATCAAGTTCATTTCCATTTAGGCATTGATTATTGCCATCATTCAACACACGTACGTGGCCAGAATCATGTGAATGCTCTTCATTTTTACTAAGAAAAATCCGGGCTTCTGAGGGGGTTAACGCTCCTTGATCGCCCTCACGTGTCAACTTTAACCAATATCCAGGTAAAGCTTCTTGATCATGCACAAGTTCAATTTTACCGCCAACTTTTGCGCTTGGGGCATCGGTTTTAAGGACTTCCCGGCCTTCGTATTGATAAATATCTTCCCATACTTTCTTTTGATCCAGCGGCTGACCACCGGGATAGTCTTGATAAGCGTCGTGATATTCAGCAATGACGGATTGCAAGTGCTGCATCTGTTGAACGGTATGATTCAAACGCGCCGTCCGCAACAGCTGCTTGCCTTTCAAAGCGCCTCCCATAATCAGGCCCATGACAACCAGCGCAATGGAGACTTCAATTAAGGAAAAAGCGGATAATTTTTTGGGAAAATATTTCATGATTTTACTCGTTTGTTATGTTCAAGAGGGCGAGGATCTGTAAAAAATTTCTGATAGAGGTGCTTATCATATCCATGTTTTTTTCGCTTAGAAACAATGCTGGCTTTGATAAAAATAACCAATTCAGTGATGACGTGATCATCTGATTTTCCATGGGTGAGAAAGCTTAAAGGCGTTTCTCCAAGTCCAGGTAAGCCCGCCGAGGTGTGGTTGGCACTTTCCTGCATCAACCCGCCAAGAACAACAATTGACCCAGATTCCATTCTTAAAATAGAATCAATCTCCCGGACAGAGATCACCGGGATTTCAGACTTCACATCCTCAAGTTTGTATCTTTTAGCAGTAATTTCCACTGCTGGATCATTACGCAGCTGTTTAACGCTTGTAATGGTTGGTTTCAGGTAGAGAACAATTTCACGTGTGCTTGGGTCAATAGAAGGTTGAACCGTCATGATAAATCCAACAGGGACCGTTCTCATCTCACTTGATGAAATGATGTTCTCTTGAAAATTCTGTCGACCGGTGGCATTAAAATTTGTCTGAACATTGGTTTTAACACGAAAGAAGGGAAGATTATCGGCCACTTTTAGCAAAGCAGTTTGATTGTTTAAAACAGTCAATCGTGGCGAAGACAGCGTTCGCACAGTTCCAAATGTTTCCATAAAAGTTAGGACGCTATTAAATTTTTTTCGATCCTTGAATTGGAACTGATAGTAATCACCTGTTGGAGATTGGTTCACCAACCCATTCTTCTTCGCTAAAGAGCCCATATTACCGGTGATACTTAGGTTTTGACGTAACGATGACCAATTAATACCACTGCGATACTCATCGTTTAATCGAACTTCTACAACTTTCGCCTCTATCAAAATTTGCGTTCTTAAAACTTTACGGACCTTGTTTAATAAATCCTCAATAATATCGTGCTGCTTCTTTTGACCATACACATGGATAGCACCTGTGTGGCGGTTAAGGGAATAAGAAGCACCATCAGAGTTAGGAACGGAGCTATCATCCTTTTTTTTAGTGGTATCACCAGCAAGAGGTTGAATCGGAACATTCAGAATATGGGCAATGGTTTGATTCAGTTCATGCCAGAACTCATTTTTGAAACCGGATTTAATTTGCGTATGGGACGCATTTGACTTTTGATTTGTCGCTCCCTCTGTGCTTTGTGTGTTCACAGAAACATCACTCGATCCTTCTCTATTAAGGGCAAGATAATTGACGGGATAGCTTTTAAACGAAAAACCATTGATGCGAACAGCGATCATTTTATTGCTGTGACTAAACAGCGCCCCGGTCAGCTCTTCCAAATCAGAAAAAACATCTTCTAAAGGCCTATTTTCTACTTTGTATGATAACTGTAAAGATTTGTTATCTTGGATTAAAAACCCACACTTAAGCTGCTTAGCTAATTCTTTAACAATATCAGCCAACGTTATTTTTCCTTGTAAATCCAAGGTCACCATAAGCCCTGATTTTTTTACCGGCGGCGCTTCATCGGGTTCTTCTAACTCATCTTCTTCCTCGTAGAAGTCAGGTGCAGTATTGAGGGCTTTGAAATCATCGCGCGTTAAGTTTTCGAGACGGGTCATGAATGTCAGGATTGCGAACCATACTGCAGCCCATCAAAAGGAAAAACAGACAAACAAGGCATAAAAAATTCATAATTTTATATTAAATATAAGTTAATTATGGGATTTTATATCAGTATTCATGGCCGGATGCAAACAAGCTAAAATCAGCGGGTTAACTTTATACTTGCCTTATTGCACTGAATTGCTATAAATCACTAAGTATTTCAAGAAGGAGTTTTTATATGTCTTCTCTTCCCACCATTGAGTTGGAGCTCAGAGATCAAACAGGCAAGGGCGCTGCTCGTTCAGCAAGACGTAGCGGTTACGTACCTGGAACGCTCTACGGGCAAAAAGAACCGGTAAACGTTCAAGTGCTCAACAGCGAGTTTATCAAAGAAATGAAAAAGCCAGGTATTTTCATGCGTACGTTTAACGTGAAATTAAATGGTAAAACGTTTAAAGGCCTTGTTCGTGATATTGACCGGGATCGTGTATCAGAACTTCCCTTACACTTTGACATTCAAGCTATTGAAGATCAAACAATGGTTCGCCTGTCTGTTCCTCTGCGATTTATCAATCGTGAAAAGTGTCCCGGCTTGAAACGTGGGGGTGTTTTATCCGTTATTCATCACACCCTTAATGTAAAATGCTTGGCTAAGAACATTGTAAGCTTCATTGAAATTGATCTCAATGGTGCTCCTGTTGGCAAAAGTATTCGTTTTTCTGATCTCGCTCTTCCTGAAGGAATGAAGTTCGCACATCAACGCATGCAGGACACGGTCTACACAATCGTTCCACCGAAAGTAAAAGGTAAAGATGCGGCAGCTGAAGAAGGCGCTGCATAACAATGAAAGCATTTGTTGGCCTTGGGAATCCAGGCGCCAACTATGCCCTCACACGCCACAACATTGGTTTTTTGGTTATAGATGCCATCAGCCAGTCTTATGATATTCTAGATTTTAAAGCCAAGTTTCATACCCTCTATAGCCAAGGACGCATAGACAACAGGTCTGTTTTTCTGCTCAAACCTCAAACATTCATGAATGTATCTGGTAAGGCTGTCTCAGCTTTCCAATCATTTTACAAATTAAAACCTGAGGATTTCTGTATCATTCATGATGATCTTGATCTTGAAGAAGGTAAAATCCGTCTCAAGTTTGGGGGAGGGCATGGTGGGCATAATGGGTTACGGGACCTAACACAAAAAATAGGACCCAACTTCTGGCGATTAAAAATTGGCATAGGCCGACCCAAAATGACCTCTTTGTCTTCCGCCGATTATGTCCTCCAAAATTTTACTACTGACGATGAAGCCTGGCTTGTTCCAACGCTTCAAAATATCTGTACGCATCTCCCCTTGCTTTTTGAGACCGATCCCCATAAATTCACTTCAGTATTAATGAATGAATCAATAAACTCATAGGAAAATCATGGGATTTAATTGTGGCATCGTTGGCTTACCAAATGTCGGGAAATCAACTCTTTTCAACGCCCTTACGAAAACAGCTCAAGCACAATCTGCTAACTACCCCTTTTGTACCATAGAGCCGAACATAGGCCGTGTCGGTGTTCCTGATGAGCGTTTGGATACCTTGGCAAAATTGGCGCAGTCCAAACAAAAAATCCCAACAACCTTAGAATTTGTTGACATAGCCGGGCTTGTGCGCGGAGCCAGCAAAGGAGAAGGATTAGGCAACCAATTTTTGGGTCACGTACGCACTGTTGATGCAATCATCCACGTTCTAAGATGCTTTGATGATGATGACATCACTCATGTTGAAGGATCCGTTGATCCTCTACGTGATCGCGATATCATTGAAACAGAGCTGTTACTGGCTGATATGGAATCTTTGGAAAAGCGTAAGGTGACTTTGGAAAAGAAAGCCAAAGCTCAAGACGCGCGCAGCAAAGATCTTTTATCACTCATCCATTACATTCTCCCAACACTCGAAGCTGGCCATCCTGCCCGCACTATAAAAATTGATCCAGATCAAGAGCTGTTGTTTTCGGAGCTACAGCTCCTCACAGCAAAACCGATCGTTTACGTGTGCAATGTCGCGGAATCAGATGCTGCAACCGGGAACCAATACACCCAAAAAGTAGCTGAAGTTGTTGCTCAAGAAAAAGCAGAGATGGTTTATATCTCCAGCGCCATTGAGGCAGAAATTGCTGCTCTAGACGCTCCAGAACAACAAGAGTTCCTAGGAAGCCTGGGCCTTGAAAAAACCGGGCTGGATCAAGTGATTCAAAAGGGATATAGCGCGCTTAATCTTATTACTTTTTTTACCGTTGGTCCAAAAGAAGCGCGCTCCTGGACAACACATCAAGGGTCAACCGCACCGCAAGCAGCTGGAAAAATCCATACTGACTTTGAACGCGGATTTATTTGCGCAGAAACTATCCGCTATGCTGATTATGTTTCTTGTGGCTCTGAAGCAGCTGTTAAGGATGCTGGCAAAATGCGTCAAGAAGGCAAAGAATATATCGTTGAGGATGGAGATATCTTCCATTTTCGATTTAATGTATAATCAATAAAACAAAGAAGTTTTGGATCAAATGAGACAAGATTTTTTATCACCACGTGCTCACAAACACATCACCAAGCTCCTCTCAACAAAAGAAGAGGATTCTGTCTTTCGTATTTGTATCGATGCGGGGGGCTGCAATGGCTTTCAATATCAATTTCGGGTTGATCCACAAGCATCTGATGAAGATTTGATCATTGAACAAGAGGGTGTCAAAATTGCCATTGACACGGTTTCTCAGCCTTTCTTAGAAAATGCTCAAATCGATTATGTTGAAGATTTAATTGGCAGCTATTTTAAAGTCAACAACCCTGATGCAGCTTCATCTTGTGGCTGTGGCAGTTCGTTTTCGGTGTGACAATGCTTATTGCTAGCTGGAACATCAACTCGATTCGCACGCGCCTTGATCAATTGATTTCCTGGCTTCAAAAAGTCTCGCCCGACGTTGTTCTCCTGCAAGAAACCAAAGTTTTAGATGAAGCGTTTCCCCGTGAATTTATTGAGGACAGTGGCTACAACATCGCCATCCACGGTCAAAAGAGCTATAACGGTGTTGCCATCCTCTCAAAATACCCCCTCGAGGATATCCAGGTTGGCTTTTCTGGACAAGAAGACCCAGCACAAGCGCGTTATCTTGAAGCCGTCACCAATCAGGTTCGGGTTGCCAGTATTTACGTTCCCAATGGTCAGGAAGTTGGTCATGATAAGTATCTCTACAAACTACGTTTTTTAGATAATTTATACCATCACACCAACACGCTATTGAGCTTAAATGAAAAAATTATTTTAGGGGGGGATTACAACATCGCTCCCTTTGATCAAGACGTTTATGATGTTAAAAAGTTTCAAGACCGTATTCTTGCCAGCCCTGTGGAACGTCAGGCGCTACGAAAACTGACCAATGCCGGCTGGATTGATGCCGCGGCTGCCTATCAAAAAGCGCATGATTTGAATCCTGAAACTTTTTATACCTGGTGGGATTATCGCCAAGGTTCCTGGGAACAGAATCGTGGCTTGCGGATTGATCACTTCCTCGTTTCCCCCCAAGCCGCTGATTGCATCGATAAAGTTGAGGTGGACACTGAGACCAGAGGGAACACCCGCCCCTCTGATCACGCGCCTGTTCTATTAACCTTAGCTTAAATGCCCTTTAGTAATGAGAGAGCGTAAACTCAATACGACGGTTTTTTTCCATAGCTTCCTCTGAGATTCCCTCAACCAATGGCCAATAAGAGCTAAAGCTTGTAGGCGCTAAATACTTTGCCGGCACACCCCTCGCTCAATTAAATAGCTAGCAACCTCAATCGCCCTTGCACTTGCTAATTGCCAGTTGGATGGAAACTCTTTTGTATCGATCGGTTCAGAATCGGTATGACCATCAACGCGGATAAACCAATTAAGACCTAAGGGGGCCTGGGCAATAAATTGGCCTAAAAATTCAGCAAATTCCTCAAGCATAAACTGTCCTTGCTCATTGAGATCTGCAGACGCGCTGGCAAAGAACAAAGCAGTGTTAAAGCTATAGCGACCATTCTTGTATTCAATCATGCCTGGAAAACGCTGGCTAAATAACTTCAGTTTCGTCCAAAACTGATTTTTCAAACGATCCATGACTAAACTTAACGCCATAATTTTTTCTTGGGCTCTGGTAAACGCTTGCTCCGATTCCATAAGCTGCTGTTGTTGATCCAAACTTAAAGCTGCCAGAGGTTTAATAATGTTAATTTGTTTTTTCAGCTGCGTAAGGTGTTGCTCAAGCTCCAACGCTTCTTCGGTGGTGCGCGCTAAATCACCCTCGAGTAATTTAAGTTCATAGTTCTGGGTTGTAAAGCGCACCCCAAGAACCAAGCGATCAAAAGCCAGTATCGTCATCATACCGATCAATGTGGTTGCGATACCATATAAAAAGAACTTATTACGATAGAACATGCTACCTCTCCTGATAATTTATTTAATGCCAGATTATCTTAATTCGAACCGCGTGCAAAGCGACAAAAAAAGGGCTCCTAAAGGAGCCCTTTGAAACCTTAACTGTTTCACAACTAGAAGTGGTAAGAAACACCAACTTTAGCTTGGAAACCGTGTGGTTTTTTGTCAGTAAGAGCTTTGTGGTCAGATTTAAGTCCGCTTACGTTAGTTGCGAATTTGTATCCAACTTCACCCAACCAAGATACTTTCTCGTGTAGTTTACCCATTACACCCAAGTGTGGAACAAGTGAGAAAGTCCGTACGTTGTCTTTAACAGTTCCGAATTTGTAACGACCGAAACCGAATTCATGACCTAGACCTAAGTAACCAGACATTTTTTCGTTGAACATACGACCTACTTTAAGAGTCAGATCAATGTTGTGCTTTGGTTCAAAAGTGACTTTACCAGCAGAAGCAGCAGGAAAAGTTTTGTTACCAACTTTAGCTTTACCAGTATCGTAGTTAAAACCAACTGATACACCAAGCATCAATTTGTTGCTTAGCGTGTTCCAGTAACCTACCCCTAGACCACCAAGGAAACCATTTCCAAGTTTGTCTTGAGATGTACCGCGAACAGCACCGGCATTAACTGTTTTACCTTTTGCTTTAGTTCCAGAGTAACCAAGTTTAACATAAGTGTTGAAACCGTCATTCATTGCTTGACCAGACATTGCTACGAGAGCAAGAGCTGATGCAGACATAAGTAGTTTATTCATCATATTCTCCTAATATTATTAACTATATCTATACCATATTGAGGGGCAAACATCCGTGCAACAGAATTAAGATAAAAATGTCCTTTTGCCTCTTACATTTTTTATTTGTGATGTTTTTATGCAACACCAGGATATGGAGCCAACTTATTATTGAGGATGATGAAACGACTAACATATTGTATAGTATAAAAAAAAAGGTCCTTTATGTCTGTTGGTTTTTTTCAAATTCTGCTTATTGCTCTCATCGTTCTCCTGCTGTTTGGTTCCGGACGCATCAAAAACCTGATGTCAGAGCTTGGAGAAGGCATCAGGGCTTTTCGTAAAGGCGCTGACTCCAACGATAAAAAAAAGAAAAAAAAATAATGGTTGGCGTTGGTTTTTATGAAATATGCCTCATTACGCTGCTTGTCGGCTTATTGTGGAATAAAAAAGATTTTGCCAAAATACTGTTTAATCTTGGAAAGTGGTACAGCAAGTTCCAGAAAATGTGGCTCTCTTTCAAGAATGAATTAAAGAATCACCTGCAACAGGCTGAAATTGATGCCTATCGTACCAATGCCGAAAAAGAAGCCCACACCAAGCAGCCTCTAACCTCTCAAACCAAAAATGATCAGTAGCAACCTGGCTGAACTTAAGCAACGCTTTCTCATCACCCTTGGCTGCTTTGTTATTGTTTTTCTAGTGTCGTTCTTTTGGGCCAGCAAACCTCTGCTAAACCTGATTCTCACCTATACCCACCACATCGTATTAGAGGCAAAATACCCCTCTTTTCAATTTGTATACGGCAGCTTACCAGAAGCGTTTTTTATCAAACTAAAACTCTCTCTTTGGTCTATCTCATGCCTGATTGTGCCCATCATTGAGTATCAGCTTTATCAATTCATGGTTCCCGGCCTATATAAAAAAGAAAAAAAGTGGCTTTACGCCTTACTTTTGAGTTTTCCACTCTTTTTTCTTTTAGGTTCTTTTTTTCTTTTCTTAGTGGTTTTACCAAACGCGCTACTCTTTTTCATGACAACAGCACAAAATCTGGGCAGCACAACCATTCCTCTTCTTGCCAACTTAGAGAATTCAATTCACTTTTTCGGCCTGTTTGTTTTGGTTTTTGGCTTAAGCTTTCAATTGCCAATCATCCTGATCTTCTTAGTTCAGACAGGGATCCTTCATCGATCGTCTCTTCAAAAAAACAGAAAATATGTCGTGGTTTTTATCTTCACCTTAGCCGCCTTTTTAACCCCGCCTGATCTGTTAAGCCAGGTTGCACTAGCAATTCCATTGGTGTTGCTATATGAAGGAACCATCCTTTTTTTACGTATGATAAATAAGAGAGAAAAATGATCGATATAAAATTACTCCGTGACACACCAAAGCATTTTGAAGAAATGTGCACCAAGCGTGGATTAGATGTAGATTTGACTGAAATTTTGACCACAGATGAAAATCTGCGTACCGTACAAACCAAGCTCCAAGACCTTCAGCATCAAAAGAATCTTCTGGCTCAAGAAATGGCGCAGGCTAAAAGACAGGGAGACGCTACCGAAGAGCTTCAAGAGACGGGTGTTAAAATTCGAACAGAGAGTCAAGATTTAGAAGAAAAAAAAACAGCTCTGTCAGAAACACTTCATTTGCTTCTCTCTCATCTTCCTAACTTGATCGCCAGCGATGTTCCTACCGGTCAGGATGAAACTGATAATGCCCTCATTCGCACGTGGGGTGAACCCCAACCTCTTACGTTTGCCGCCAAATCCCACGACGAACTGGGTGTTAGCATGGGGCTTATGGACTTTGAATCTGCTGTTAAAATGTCTGGAAGTCGATTTGTTGTCCTTAAGGGTGACCTTGCTAAATTGGAGCGAGCACTGGCCCATTTTATGCTTGATATCCACACCACCAAATTTGGGTATGAAGAAATTTCACCACCGCTCTTAGTGCGTGATTCCGCCCTATTTGCCACAGGACAACTCCCCAAATTTGGGGAAGAATCTTTTCAAACAACAACGAATCACTGGCTGATCCCAACGGCCGAGGTTAGCCTAACCAATCTTGCCGCTGATCAAATTTATGACCAAGATCAGCTTTCTTTGCGCTATGTTGCTTATACCCCTTGTTTTCGCTCGGAAGCTGGTGCTGCTGGGCGTGATACCAGGGGAATCATTCGTTTACATCAATTTAATAAAGTCGAATTGGTTAGTTTTGTTCCACACTATATGGCAGAACAAGAGCATCAGCGCATGCTCTCAGCTGCGGAGTATATCCTTCAAGCCCTGGAAATTCCTTACCGTGTTATGTTGCTTTGTTCAGGTGATCTTGGGTTTCACGCTCAAAAAACCTATGATCTTGAAGCCTGGATCCCAAGTCAAAACACTTATAGAGAGATCTCTAGCTGTTCTTCTTTTGGTGACTATCAATCTCGGCGACTCAAAGCGCGTTATCGTCCTTTATCTGAAGGGAAAAAAACCAAACCCGAATTCATTCATACCCTGAATGGTTCTGGTTTAGCAGTGGGTCGAACCTTGGTTGCTCTTTTGGAAAACTACCAACAAGAAGATGGATCTATTGTTATCCCTCCCGTTCTTCATTCCTACATGAATGGCAAAATTATTCTCTCCTAAGAGTTTTGGTGTAAACTTGCTCTATGGCTCGGTTTTACCTTATAGCGTTAAACATTAGTATATTAACACTGCTAACGATGTGTGGGCGTCCTGGTGGCCTTGCGCCTTTGGTATCGTTCCCAAGGCTATTCTCTCGCTCACTCTCAAAAACATCCTCACCACCAGCAGTTACAAGTACGTCTAATCATGAGATTCAAAAAGGGGAAACTTTGTATAGCATTGCCCAGAAACATCACATGCCTTTAGAAGATCTCATCCAACATAATAATTTATCCGCCCCTTATGTTCTATCGGTAGGTCAGGTCTTGAAAATCCCAACTGCCAGTTATCATATTGTTAAAGCTCAAGAGACGCTCTATAGCATTTCTAGGCTATATAATATGGATCAAACCACACTTGTTCGCTTAAACGATCTCCAAGAACCTTACACATTATCCATTGGTCAAAAACTTAGAATTCATGGATCTTCTCCTCAAACGCTTGCTCAGAAACAGAGAAAAGCGTCTCCCAAAAAGAGAATTGGATCTGTTCTGCCTTTAAGAGAGGGACGGTTCAAAAATCCTGTTTCTGGAGGGCGCATTATCTCAAGATATGGTGTTAAAAAAGGCGGTATAGTAAATGATGGCATTAACATCAAAGCCCCCTTAAACTCACCCGTGAAAGCTGCTGAAACTGGCCTTGTGGTTTATACAGGTCAAAGTATCAAAAGCTTCGGAAACCTTGTACTGATTAAACACGAAGGGGGATGGGTGACAGCCTATGCGCACTTATCCAAAGTAACAGCTAAAGAAAATACTAAAATCAAACGGGGCCAAATCCTTGGATTGATTGGAAAGACCGGTTTCGTTGACGCGCCCCAACTGCATTTTGAAATTCGAAAAGGGCGTCAAACTTATGATCCCCTCGCGTATATATAAATGATGACACCAGAAAAACGGCTGTTTTTTCAAAAGCAATTATTACAGTTGTATAATCAATATCAACGGGCTTTGCCTTGGCGTGCAGTTGATGTTAAACCAAATCCATATTATGTCTGGCTCAGCGAAATCATGTTACAACAAACAACTGTTGTAACAGTCATTCCTTATTTTAATCGCTTTATTAAAAAATGGCCCACCATCACTCACCTCGCGCACGCCACACAGGATGAGGTTTTTCATCTCTGGCAAGGTCTAGGATACTATCAACGGGCTCGTAATCTCCTCAAATGTGCACAAGTTATAGAAAGCACCTATCAGAGTGTTTTTCCTGAAGATTTATCCAGCTTACTATCCCTACCTGGCATTGGCCCATATACAGCCGCGGCCATTCGAACCATCGCATTCAATCAACCAGAAACCGTGGTTGATGGCAATATAGAGAGCGTTTTATCTCGTTATCTGTGCTTTGATGGTGTTTTTCCAAAAGCAAAAAAACAATTCTCTGGCGAAATTTCAGAGATTTTTCAGGTTGCCAAACCAGGAGATTTAGCCCAATCAATCATGGACTTAGGATCTATGATTTGCAAACCCACATCCCCTTCCTGTACAGACTGCCCAATTCAACAAAAATGTTGTGCTTTTGCATCAAAAAATACCCAAAACTATCCAAAAAAGGCTCCAAAAACGCCAAAACCAACCCGATATTCCAGCCTTTTTTGGATCGAAAATAACAAAAGTCAGGTTTATATTCGCAAAAGAACAGAAGGAAGATTATTGTTGGGATTGATGGAATTTCCCTCAACACCATGGTTAGAGTCAAATCAAAGTCCTGCTGATGGTGACATAAAAGTCATGCACACCTTTACGCATTTTCATCTCATTCTTGAAATCATCAAAACAGATGCTGTTCCTGTATGGACTCAAGGTGGTTTTTGGTGCGATAAAAATGATCTAGAGAATTATGCATTTCCAACCGTGATGAGAAAAGTTATTAGGAAAATAAGCGATCAGTATTAAGTTTTAGGCTGAATGTATTTGAATTTTTTCATAGAAAAAGTCAGCACAAAAACAATCATACACACGATAACTGCGGAAAAACTATAGGGTACAGCGCTGCCATTGAAAAAATATCCAATAATCGTGATGCCCACTGCACTGAATAACATTTCAAGTGCAATCATTAATGCGGCCGCTGATCCAGCTTTCTTAGAAACAGAATTAATAAGACATCCGGTTGCATTTCCAAAAACAAGGCCAAATCCTATATAGGTTAACATTTTCAAACCTTGAATAGCCTCGGGGCTTAACGAATAAAAAAGACCTAAGATAAGGGTTATAACATTCCCCACTAGAATAAATCCAAAACCAAGATTTAAAATAGACTCAATAGAAATCTTACTGACTATAACTTTCTCAGAGAGAATGATGGCAATCACATACATGGAAAATAAAGGGAAAACATAATAACCATACTCTACCTCTTGAACCCCCATATGGTTAACAAGCATCAACGAGCATGTACTTATATCCATGAAGAGAAGAGTAACAGCCAAAACTTTAATGATTGCAAAATACTGATATCGACGATTTGTCAGCACAACTAAAAAATTTTTAAAAAAAGTCTTAGACGTGACTTTGCGTCTTTCAACCAATGTTTCCGGTAAAAAGAAAATTTGCAGGACTAAAATAATAAGGGAAAAGGCAAGAAGAAGCCCCAAAATTGAACGCCAGTCCATATACTTTAATAAGTAAGATCCAAGCATAGGCGCCACAGCAGGCACAATTCCAACAACAGAGTGTACATAATTGATCATGCGCACATAGGCTCTTTCGCTGTACACGTCACGCAAGCTTGCATTACCAACAACCCAACCCGCGCCAGCACCAAGACCTTGGCAAAAACGACCAATCATCAAAGTAGTAAAACTATGGGCAAAAACGCTCAGGGCTGTTCCAAGGGAAAATAAGACACTACTCAAAATAATGATGGGTCGCCTACCTAAACCATCACATAAACTCCCATAGATCATTGCGGCTATTCCGAGAGCAAAAAGCCCCAAACTCATGGAATAACTGGCCAATTGTTCAGTAATGCCGATATTTTCTTGAACCCTTGGCAAAAGGAGAGAATTAAAACTAATCGAGCATTCAATCGCAATAATAAAGCCAGTGACAAAAACAGGTAAGAGACGGATAAGCATAATTTTCCTTAAATATTAAAAAATTGTGTGTCCACTCTTATGAGTTAATTTTGGAATTGTGAAGAAAAAAGTTATATTCATGCCTCCTTTTTATTTCGCAGTGAATGCTCCTACCACCCTCAGACTCGCTCATTTTTTTATCATCGTTAAACCCAACCCTTTGCCATTTCTTCTGAGGAACAAGGCAAAAAACATGATCCACCCTAACTGACTTCAAAGGCAAGCTGGTCATTTTTAACAGTAACAGCCACCTTTTGACCATCTGAAAGGTTGCCTTCAAGCAAAAGTGTAGCCAGTGGGTTTTGAATATGGCTTTGAATCACGCGCTTTAATGGCCGAGCACCATAAACCGGATCATATCCCTTACTTGCAAGCCATGCTTTAGCTGTATCATCCAGAACAAGGTCAATCTTTCGATCTTCTAATCGCTTGAGAAGATGGTTAATTTGAATTTCAACAATGAAGCTCATGTCTTTTTCTGTTAAGCGACTAAAAAGTAAGATTTCATCAATACGGTTGATAAACTCTGGCTTAAATGCGGCCCGAACGTGTTCCATCACCTTCTCACGCACAAGATCCGTGGACTCTCCCTCTTTTTGATTGGCAAGCTCTTGGCTGCCTAAATTTGAGGTTAGAATGATGATCGTATTGCGAAAATCAACGGTTCGACCTTGACCATCCGTTAATCGGCCATCATCTAAAACTTGTAGCAAGATATTAAAAACATCGGGGTGGGCTTTCTCAACTTCATCAAACAACGCAACCTGGTAAGGCCGCCTGCGAACAGCCTCTGTCAAAACCCCGCCTTCATCATATCCCACATATCCTGGAGGCGCTCCTATCAAGCGCGCCACCGCGTGCTTTTCCATAAACTCTGACATATCCAGGCGTACCATGGCCGAATCGTCATCAAATAAAAACTCGGCGAGTGCCTTGACTAATTCTGTTTTCCCCACGCCTGTTGGCCCAAGAAAAAGGAATGAAGCCTGCGGACGATGGGGATCTTGCAATCCAGCCCGTGCTCGGCGAACAGCATTTGCAACGGCCGTAATTGCCTCGGATTGGCTAATCACCCGTTGCTGCAACAGATCCTCCATTTCCATAAGCTTGGATCGCTCACTGGCCAGCATCTTATCAACAGGAATCCCCGTCCACTTAGAAACAACTTCAGCAATATTTTGATCGGTGACTTCTTCTGCTGTAAAAGCTTGTTTTTCAGATGACTCTGTTTGTGACAGCTTTGATTCAAGTTTGGGGATTGTACTATACATCAATTCCCCTGCCTTGGTCAGATCCCCTGAACGTTGAGCAACTTCCAGTTCACTGCGTGCATGGTCCAGTTGCTCTTTAATGGTTTGAGTGGTTGCGCGTTTCTGTCTTTCCGCTTCCCAAGTACCTGATAGGTCTAATGATTTGGATTCAAGCTCTTTAATTTCTTTTTCAAGCTCAGAAAGCCTCTGTTTTGAACCAGCGTCTGTTTCTTTTTTTAAGGCAGCCTGCTCAATCTTTAGTTGGACCAATTGTCGATCTAAGGTATCAAGCGCTTCAGGCTTGGAATCAATTTGCATCCGAACCCGGCTGGCGGCTTCATCCACCAAATCAATGGCTTTATCTGGCAAAAACCGATCTGAGATATATCGATCCGAGAGTGTCGCCGCGGCGACAATGGCGCCATCGGTAATACGAACACCATGATGCAGGTCATATTTCTCTTTGATTCCTCTTAGAATGGAAACCGTCTCAGCAACCGTTGGCTCAGGCACGAAAACAGGTTGAAAACGGCGGGCCAATGCGGCTTTTCAATGTACTGCCGATATTCATTGAGCGTTGTTGCCCCCACACAATGAAGCTCACCACGCGCTAAAGCTGGTTTTAACATATTGGAGGCATCCATAGCGCCATCGGATTTACCAGCCCCAACCAGCGTATGTAGTTCATCAATAAACAAAATGATTTTGCCAGCCGCATCAGAAACTTCAGCCAAAATAGACTTTAATCGCTCTTCAAATTCACCGCGGTATTTAGCCCCTGCGATGAGCGCCCCTAAATCCAGAGACAATAAATCTTTATTCTTCAAACTCTCGGGCACATCGCCATTAACAATTCGCAGGGCTAAGCCTTCAACAATAGCTGTTTTACCAACCCCGGGCTCCCCTATTAACACAGGATTGTTTTTGGTGCGCCGTGCAAGGACCTGAATTGTTCTGCGTATTTCTTCATCACGGCCGATCACAGGGTCTAGCTTTCCATCACGCGCCACAGCAGTCAGGTCACGAGCATATTTTTTCAAGGCATCATATCCATCTTCAGCACTGACGCTATGCGCTTGTCGTCCTTTTCGCATAGCTGTGATCGCTTCGTTTAAAGTTTGGGCCGTTATGCCAGCTTTTTTCAAAATAGTCTGACTTTCTGTTTTAGGCGTCAAACATAATGCCAACAACATCATTTCAGCGGTAACGTAACTGTCCACTGCTTTTTTAGCGACTTTTTCAGCCTCGGCTAGAACTTGAGAAAATTCAGGAGCTGCATACACTTGGCCAGAGGCAGCACCACTAATTTTTGGTAGTGTTTCAAGAAAACGATCTGTCTCCGATTGTATCAATTGCACATTACCTTGGGCCGATTGAATCAGCGTTGAAGCCAATCCCTCTGGATCATCGATCAATACCTTTAGCACATGTTCAGGAACAAGCCTTTGATGATTTCTTGTTTGGGCAAGTGTTTGCGCAGCTTGAAGAAAACCACGGGCACGATCGGTAAATTTCTCAGTATTCATAGCCATCCTTAGTCAATAAAGCCGTTAAGACTCACAATTCCATCTTAACAAAAATTATTGGCTTTATAAGCTTTTTATGAAAAGAAACCCTCTGAAAAAATCTGACTGAGTGATTTTGCGTCCTGATTTTCATCGACATCATCAGAAACAGATTGTTCGATAAGGCTCAAGATACAGTGATTTTGATGAACTTTCAAAAGCCCTGAATGAGAAATCTCAATGGTCTCATTTGATGGGAGAAGCTTTACTGTTCCCGATCGCAATCCCATAATCATGGTTGCATGGTCTGGTCTCACCTCAACATCTCCAGCAAGGCCAGGCGCTAAAATTGAAGAAATATTCTTCTTTTCAACCGCTGTTTGGCTTCCTAAAACCTTAAGCGTCAGATGTTTTGCCATGATTTCTACTCTATTTTTGCAGCTTTTTCGATGGCTTCTTCAATAGAACCCACCATGTAAAAAGCGGACTCCGGCAGACGATCATGCTTGCCAGCAAGAATTTCTTTAAATCCCCGAATGGTGTCAGCAAGGGGAACATAGGCACCTTTCATGCCTGTAAAGACTTCAGCCACATGGAACGGTTGTGAGAAGAAACGCTGGATTTTTCGGGCCCGGGCCACCGTTAATTTATCCTCATCTGATAATTCATCCATTCCCAAAATTGCGATAATATCCTGCAATGATTTATAAGTCTGGAGAACGGTCTGCACTTCACGAGCTACTTGGTAATGCTCTTGGCCCACAATATCTGGATCCAAAATACGAGACGTAGAATCTAGCGGATCGACAGCTGGATAAATACCCAGTGATGCAATCTGACGACTCAACACCGTTGTTGCATCCAAGTGAGAGAATGAGGTTGCTGGCGCTGGGTCCGTTAAATCATCAGCTGGAACATAAATCGCCTGCACACTGGTAATAGACCCCGTTTGCGTTGTAGTGATTCGCTCTTGCAGTTCTCCCATTTCCGTTGCCAATGTTGGCTGATACCCCACCGCTGAAGGAATACGGCCCAACAAGGCAGAAATTTCAGATCCTGCTTGTGAAAACCGGAAAATGTTATCAATGAAAAGTAAAACATCTTGGCCTTCTTGATCCCGGAAGTATTCTGCAACGGTCAAACCTGTTAATGCCACACGGGCCCGCGCTCCAGTAGGTTCGTTCATCTGTCCATAAACCAGAGCGGCTTTGGACTCTTTTCCTTTAATGTCAATCACACCAGAATCAATCATCTCATGATAAAGATCGTTCCCCTCACGGGTTCGCTCACCAACACCTGCAAAAACAGAATACCCACCATGTGCTTTGGCAATGTTGTTGATCAATTCCATAATCAATACGGTTTTTCCAACTCCCGCACCACCAAACAAACCAACTTTACCCCCACGCATATATGGGGCTAAAAGATCCACAACCTTAATACCTGTTTCAAGCATCTGCGTTTCTGTAGACTGATTGGTAAAAAGAGGAGCTGGCTTATGAATCACATCATACTGTTTAGCATTAATCGGACCGCGTTCATCAATGGGTTCACCAATAACATTCATAATGCGTCCCAATGTCTCTGGTCCAACTGGCACCTTAATGGCATCACCGGTATCAACGACCTCTAACCCACGCCTTAGGCCATCAGTTGCTTGCATGGCAATGGTCCGTACAATGTTATTTCCAAGGTGCATCACAACCTCGAGCGTGATGTCATGACCATCATTTTTGATAATCAGGGCATTGGTTATTGCAGGCAAGTCTTCTGGAAATTCAACGTCTACAACAGGTCCAATAATCTGATGTAAACGACCAATAAGATGTTGGGGGGCTTTTTTCTGAGTCATAAATTCTCCTCTAAACTGCTTCTGCTCCAGAAATGATTTCAATAAGCTCTTTAGTGATCGAAGCTTGGCGGTTTCGGTTAAACTCGATATTCAACTTTCGAATCATTTCATCAGCGTTTTTTGTTGCATTTTCCATGGCCACCATCCGAGTACTTTCTTCAGATGCCTTGCTTTCAATCAATGCTTGTTGCAGTAACGTTTTAACAATTTCGGGCGTAAATCTTTCCATAAAATCACTCGGTGCCGGCTCCGATCCAAAAAAAGGCTCAATACTATCCTCTTTATTGGCCAGATCTTCTGGCTTAAAAATGGGCATCAAAGACAGAAGTTGAGGCTTGGAATAAATAGCTGATTCATGAGAACCATAGACAACGGAACAAGCCTGTATCGTATTGCTGCGTTGAAGACTTTTTAACTGAGCCACAAAAGGGACAATAAAGTCCATGATTTTTTTATAGTCAACGTCACATCCGCGGACAGCATGTGCTCCTGACAGCAGACTGATCATCGATAAAAGTCGATGACCTACACACAGGACCGAAACCTTCTGCCCCTGCTCATTCAGCTGACTGATCATACTTTGCGTATAATTCAAAAGCTTAACGTTAAAACTTCCGCATAAACCTCTATCAGTTCCCAGAACAAGGATTAAATGGTTTGTGACGGGTTTTTTGTTTGCTACAAAGGGGTCAACAGCACCTTCAAGAGGGGTGGCAAAATACACTGTTTTCAAGCATGACGTAAGTTCAGCATTCAAATGCCGCAATGGCATAACTTGTGCTTGATACCGACGATAATAAGATGTTGCTACCATCCGCATAGCAGCGGTGATCTTGCGCGTTGATTGAACGCTTTGGATACGTTTTTTTAATGTCTTAAGACTGGCCATGCTCTAAGAACTTTTCAACTTTTTTCTTGATGAATTGATGCATTTTTTCCCTCAAGTCATCAGATATTTTTCCGTCTTGTTCGAGTTGATCAAGAAGGACATTTTCATCTTTTGCTTCTTCTATGATAAAGGCAAGGAAAGAAGGCACCTTGCTAGCCACCAAACGATCTAAATAACCCTCAACCCCACAAAAAATACTGAGAACTTGTTCCGCTAGAGAGAGAGGGTGATATTGAGGTTGCTTCAAAAGCTCAATCAATCGATCACCTCGATCTAATAATTTTTTCGTTGAGGGGTCTAAATCTGATGCAAACTGGGCAAAATCAGCCATTTCACGATACTGGGCCAGTTCAAGCTTAATACTTCCAGCCACTTGCTTCATCGCTTTAGTTTGTGCTGCAGATCCTACACGACTCACCGAAAGCCCGACGTTAATAGCTGGACGCAATCCTTTAAAGAAAAGTTCTGTTTCCAAGAAAATTTGCCCGTCTGTGATCGAAATAACATTGGTTGGGATATATGCTGACACATCACCAGCTTGAGTTTCAATCACAGGCAACGCTGTTAAAGAACCACCGCCAAACTCATCACTCAGCTTAGCAGCCCGTTCAAGCAACCGCGAGTGAAGATAAAACACATCTCCAGGATAAGCTTCTCGGCCGGGAGGGCGTCTGAGCAACAACGACATTTCACGGTAAGCGTTGGCTTGCTTTGATAAATCATCATAGACGACCAATGCGTGCATGCCATTATCACGGAAGTATTCACCCATGGCACACCCCGCGTAGGGCGCAAGGAACTGCAAGGGCGCTGGATCAGAGGCCGAGGCGGAAACAATGATGGTGTAATCAAGGGCACCCGCGTCTTCCAATCGCTTAACAATCTGAGCAACGGTTGACTTTTTTTGACCAATGGCAACGTAAATACAGTACAGCTTTTCGTTGTCATTGTTTTCATCAAAGGCGCGCTTTTGGTTTAAAATTGTATCAATAATCAGAGCCGTTTTCCCTGTCTGCCGATCACCAATAATAAGCTCTCTTTGTCCTCGTCCAATTGGAACAAGGGCGTCAATGGCCTTAATACCCGTTTGCATTGGTTCATGGACAGATTTTCGAGCAATAATACCAGGCGCGCTTTTTTCGACTGGTTGGAGCTCAACATCAACCAAATCACCCTTACCATCTATAGGTTCACCTAATGCATCAACAACACGACCAAGCAATGATTTACCGGTTGGAACAGACATCATCTCATTAGTTTGATAGACAGTATCACCCTCTTTAACGGACTTCTTGTCGCCAAAAATCACAATACCAACGTTTTTATCTTCCAGGTTCAAAACCATTCCTTTGGTACCATTTTCAAAACGGACCATTTCTCCGGCTTTCACCTTTTCAAGACCATATGCCTGGGCAATCCCATCACCCACACTGATTACCTCACCAACATTTTCGAGCACTTCTTTAGAATCAAAAGATTTCAAACGCTTCGTTAGTATCGTATTCAGTTCAGCTGTTGTTAAAGTCATACCTTTACTCCCATAAGAGTGTTTTTTAATTCATCTAATTGTTTTTTGAGTGATCGATCATAAATTTGATTATTCCACCGCATTTTATAGCCCTTGAGCAAGCTCGGATCAACCTGGTTTTCGAAAACATATTCCTTAAGACCCAAGGATGCTAGGTTTACTTCAATGGCTTTTATGTCGTTTTTTTCCAGCTTTTTCGCAGAAAAAATATCAACTTTCACTATCCCTTTTTTTCGCATGATGGCTAGATGTAGCCGCCCCTTAACTCTTGATAAGTCTCCAAGAAGCTTAAACTCTGCCATGATAGATATGCAAGATATTGCGATGGAAGGGATGTCATCCGCAACCCCCGTTAAAAATCTATTCATCCGATTACTTGATGTCCTCGGGGAAAGGATAAAGCGTCTTAAAGAAGGGTTTTCTTCTAATACTTTCCCCAAATCAACCATAAACCCATGTAAATTTTCTGCGCTTTCAACACCATATTGCTCAAGCAAAGCGCTGCAAAAATGATCAATCAAAAGAATTTTTTCGATGCTAAAACTCATGTCGAATACTTTTTATGTTTGTGGTTGTAACATAAATGTTGAGAATCGTGAACAATTACTCTTAGATAATTAATTTTTAATATTGGGACCTTAGATAACATCCTATTGTGGTGCTTCAATTTCACCAGCCTTCACTTTAAGATGCATTTGATGGAAAAAATTATCGAAGAAAAAGCCATAAGCGGCATTAATTGCCTCCTTAACTGATTTCTCAGCTGCATTGGTCACTTCTTCATACCGTGCACCTTGATCATCCCATTTGTCAGATGTGGCAACATTATAACGCGTTGCAAAATAGCCTTCTAATATATTGGTTTTTAAATCTACAAGATACACCCTCAAAAACGTGTGTCCATATGGGCTGCTTGTTGGAATAAAACTATAATATTCACGTCGAATACCAAATTCAAGGGGATCTAACACCATCAAATAATCAGACTTGTATTGCTTGGATAAAGGTGAAAAATCATACGGGGCACCTTCAGCAGTCTCATTTTTGGGTGCTTTCAGACTTTCGCGATCAATCGGCTTAGATGTCAAAACTGTAAAGCCTGCTTTTTTCAGTGCTGCAGCAAACTTTTGATAGAAGGAATTTTGAATAAACTTCTTAACTGCAATATATTTAATAGACTCTCTCAACTCAGCACCAAAAACCCCATTCACAAAACAATCGAGCAACCCTGCTTGATCCCCTCTATAAAATCTAGGTTCTTCAAATCCTGAGACTTCAACCAAAGTCACACTTGAAAGCGAATCAATCAGAGATTGACTGATCACAAAGTTTTCACGCTCAATTTTAGAACAGTTTGACAACGCCAGTAGGGCGATAACAAAAGAAATATAGAGGTTTTTTTGAAGAAAAAGCATCATTTAACACTCATTAGTTGTCATGACAATATGCACATACTCACTATTTTTCAATGAGGATTTCGCGCTTACCCACATGATTCGCCGCACTCACAACGCCGGCTTGTTCCATTTGTTCTATAATCGTTGCAGCACGGTTATAGCCAATTTTGAGATGCCGCTGAATAAAACTGGTAGAGGCTTTACGTTCAGACAACACCAGTTCAAGCGCTTGGCGATAAAGCGGATCTCCATCCTGATCATCAAGCCCCCCTCCATCAACGCCCATGCCCTCAATTTCTTTTCCGATGTCATCTACATAGTTGGGGTTACCTTGCGATTTTAAATACTGAACAACACGTTCTACTTCTTGGTCTGAAACAAACGGACCGTGCACCCGCCTCACTTGGCCGCCAGGTTCCATATACAGCATATCTCCCTGACCCAATAATTGTTCTGCCCCTTGCTCTCCCAAAATAGTACGGCTATCAATTTTTGATGTCACCTGAAAGCTGATCCGCGTTGGAAAGTTTGCTTTAATGGTTCCTGTAATCACATCAACGGAGGGACGTTGGGTCGCCATAATCAAATGAATGCCCGCCGCCCGCGCCATTTGAGCCAACCTTTGCACAGCTGATTCAATTTCCTTACCCGCCACCAACATCAGATCTGCCATCTCATCAACAATTACCACAATTTGTGGGAGCTCTTCTAACTTGAGCTCCTGTTCTTCAAAAATCGCCTGACCGGTTTGCGGATCAAATCCAGTTTGCACTTTACGTGTCAAGACTTCGTCGGTTTGTTGGGCTTGTTGAATACGTTGATTATATCCATCCAAGTTACGTACGCCTAATTTTGCCATATTTTGATAGCGTGACTCCATCTCCCGCACCACCCATTTTAGCGATAAAATGGCTTTATGTGGATCAGTCACAACAGGTGTTAATAAGTGGGGGATCCCATCATAGACAGAGAGCTCCAACATTTTTGGATCAATCATGATAAATCGGCATTGCTCGGGCGTTTTACAGAATAGCAGCGATAAGATCATGGTATTAATGGCAACTGACTTCCCAGACCCCGTGGTTCCCGCCACAAGCAAATGCGGCATTTTTGCTAAGTCAGCAACAACGGGTTCCCCGCCGATATTCTTACCCAATGCCAAAGGAAGGCGCAGGGTATTGTTTTGATAGGATTTAGAAACAAGCATTTCCCGAAAATAAACCATTTGGCGCTTTTCATTGGGCAACTCAATGCCGATGGCGTTGTAGCCGGGGATAACAGCAATCCGCGCTGAAACAGCACTCATAGAGCGGGCAATATCATCAGCCAACCCAATGACCCGCGCCGATTTTGTACCTGGTGCTGGTCGAAGTTGATAGAGAGTTACAACTGGTCCTGGGCTAATTTCATCCATGTCTCCTTTCACACCAAATTCATCAAGAACGCCAGCCAACATGACCCCGCTTTCTCGGAGTTGTTGGGGTGTCATTTTAGGCATTTTAGATGCCTCAGCCACTGCCAATAAATCAAAGGGCGGAAATTGATAGCTTGAATCCGTTTTATACTGAATGGGAGAATGAGGGACAGCCGGCGTACTTTTTGCAGATTTCGGGGAACTTTTAATGCGCGCTTTAACCTTAGGTTGCGCAAAGTCTGAAACAAGCACATTCGTCTCTTTACGTTTGGTGAGCATACCAATCAGAGATAAAAAAATAAACACCATCGATTGACCAACCTTGGCCAAGATCCAAACCCATTTTGTCAACGTCAAATTCAGTAAAAAGGAAAATGAAATGAATAACAGAATGGATACGACAATGTAGAAGGTTAGATCAGATAATGCCCAATGTTGAAGCAGGCTTGTTCCTTGATCGTAAAGCAGTAGCCCAATTGCTCCCCTATTGCTGATTAAGCCAAAATTCAGTTGATCCATAAACCATTGCTGTGAATAGGTGCTCATTAAGATCAAAGCAAAAATTAATGTCAAAACCCTCAAAAAAAGAAAAGTAGGGGGTCTGTGGAGAAAAATTTGCACACTCCAAAAAGCCAAAAAGAAAGGCATCAGGAAAACGGATAGCCCCAGAAACTGAAACAAAAAATCAGCCACATAGGAGCCCCAATATCCCAAAATATTTTGGGGAGAAGTCCCGCCAACAGTGTTTAAGGAGTCATCCATAGGACTATAACTTATAAGACTTGTCAGTAAGGCAATGGCAAAGAAAAACACCGATAACGCAGCCAATTCAACCAATCTGGCCCGAATAAAGTTTTTAAATTCTTGTGATAAAATATTTTGTGTCATATTCTTAACTGTATTTTTTTAATATAAGCTGTTACAAACCATATAAATAGCATAGTCTTTTGGATAAATACAAAGTTCCTCGATTAACATATTTTTATTTTTATCTCATATCATGTCATCAATAGATCATACACCTTCTCTCAATCTCTCCTCTACTAAAGGGATTTCTTCATTCCTTGAAGAAAAAAAAATCACAGACATTGTTGTCATTGACCTTAAGGACAAATCATCCATCGCAGATGCATTGATTATTGGCACAGGTACAAGTTTACGACATATTCAATCAACAGCGAATTACCTCAGTCAAGAACTAAAAGAACAAAAATCTCTAAATCACATGGAAGGCGAAAGAAGTTCCGATTGGGTTATCCTAGATGCAGGGGATCACATTGTTCATTTATTTACCGCCGAAACGCGTAGTCACTATGACCTTGAAAAGATGTGGGGAACATATGTCGCCGAAAGTCTTACACAAGAAAAGACAGATTAACCCAGAGACCCTTTACAAACGTCTGGCAATCTAAGATATTTTTAAATCATGACAGATTCAAATAAAAACCTCCATCTCATCCTTCGGTTATGGCATGAGTATATTTCTCCCTATCGATATAAAATCATCCTCGCTTTTGCTTTTATGGTTGTTTACTCGATAACAACGGGTGCTGTTGTTAAATTTCTCGAACCTGTCGTGGATGATGTTTTTAAGAATGAAGATCTTAATATGCTTCAGTGGCTCTCTGCAGGGGTCTTAATTACCTTTATCATCAAAGGTTTATCAAGCTATGGACAAGGCATCTTGCTCAATGACATTGGTCAATCCATTATTGCTGATTTACAAAATAAAATTTTTGAAAAAATCGCCCGCGCCGATATTGCCTTTTTTTCACAAAATAAAACAGGAAGATTGATCTCTTTTAGTACCTACCACATCACCATGATCCGGAATTTAATTGCCCAAATTATTACCAGTTTAGGAAAAGACTCCTTAACTCTTTTTGTCCTTGTTGGATTGATGTTTTATCAAGATTATAAATTAGCCAGCGTGGCACTCATCGTTCTACCTTTTTCCATCATTCCCCTTTCAAAAACAGGGCGGAAAATGCGGAAAATTTCTGGCAGCACCCAAAGTGAAACGGGCGATTGGGTTTCTTACCTGACCCAAGTTTTTCAAGGAATCAAAATCGTTAAATCCTACAACATGGAATCAACGGAAGAACACCGAGCAAAAACATATATCGATACCCTGAAGCAGTACGCAATCAAATCTGGTCGAGCCAAAGCCAGCGTTTCCCCGATCATGGAAACCCTTGGGGGGTTAGCCATTGTGATTATTATTGGATATGGTGGCTGGCAAGTCATTAAAGGATACAACACTGCAGGTGCCTTTTTTTCCTTTATTGCCGCTCTGCTGATGACCTATGAACCAATGAAAAAACTGGCAAACCTTCACACCAATCTTCAAGAGGGTCTTACTGCAGCTAAAGATGTATTTTCTATCCTTGATCATCAGAAAGCCATTCAAAATAAGCCAGGAGCAACAGAACTTTATCTGCCAGCAGGCGAAATAAAATTTGAGAATGTCAGCTTTTCTTACGATGACCAGCCCACTCTAACAAACCTTTCTTTCACGATTCCGGCGAAAAAACATGTTGCGCTTGTCGGTCCAAGTGGCGCTGGCAAATCAACTTTGTTTAATTTATTGCTGCGGTTTTATGATCCTCAGCAGGGGGACATCCAAATTGATGGGCAATCCATCACTGATGTTACCATTGAAAGTCTGCGTCACAACATTGCTCTGGTCAGTCAAGACGTCGTCTTGTTTCACGGCAGTATTCGAGAAAACATCTGCTATGGTAGCCCAGAAGCTACTGATCAAAAAATTCAACAAGCCATTCAAAAATCAGCTTGTGATGAATTCATCAAAAATTTACCCCAAGGGTTGGAAACGCAAATTGGTGAACGGGGCCTGAAACTATCGGGTGGGCAAAAACAACGTATTTCCATTGCCCGTGCTTTCTTAAAAAATGCCCCTATTTTGTTGCTTGATGAAGCAACGTCATCTTTAGATTCAAGTTCTGAAAAGATTATTCAAAACGCCCTGGCGAATTTAACAGAAAATCGAACAACTCTCACCATTGCACATCGTCTTTCGACCGTTAAAGGTGCAGATCAAATTCTTGTGTTTGATCAAGGGCGCTTGGTTCAAAAAGGACCCCATAAACAGCTGATAGCCACAAAGGGACTTTATCAAAATTTATGTGCTCTTCAGTTTAATTCCCAATCATGAAAAATCTTTTAAAAAAAGAGTGGGTCCAAGGAACGATTGCCTTTATAGTGGCGTTATATATTCGGTTTGTTTGGATCACCAGCAAGTGGGCCATCAAAATACATCCCCAAACACAAAAGCTTATCGATGAAAAAAAGGGATTTATTTTATGCTTTTGGCATGGGCGATTGTTGATGATTGCTCCCGAGATTTCAAAAATTCCACAACCTTTACATATGCTGATTTCAGCCCATAAAGATGGTAAAATCATCAGCAAAACAATGAAATATTTTGGGGTGGATACCGTGGCGGGATCAACCAAAAAATCGGGGACAAAAGCTTTGAGAGAGATTCTAAAATTACTACAGAACAATGCCATTGTTGGCTTTACACCTGATGGACCAAGAGGTCCGCGCTACAGCATTGCCCTTGGCGTTATCCAAAGTGCTTTTATGTCACAAAAACCCATTGTTCCAGTCAGTTATAGTTGTAAACGCAAAAAGGTCTTAAAAAGCTGGGATCATTTTGTTTTAGCGCGGCCTTTTAATCGAGGATGTCTTCTGATTGGAGAGCCAATTTCTCCCCCCAAATCTAAAGAAGATTTTGACCAAACAAACACAGCTTTAAAGCAAAGCCTTGATCATCTAACTACTCAAGCAGACCAATGGGTATACTAACCGTTTACATCTTTCTAATGAGAGGTCTGCATCCCCTCTTCCGCCTTCTAGCGCCTTTTTTTTATAACCAAGAAGCCGTTGATCAGCGCTTGGTCTATACACTTCCCCAACGGCCACAAGGGTCGTGTATTTGGGTTCATGGCGCAAGCTTGGGAGAGCTCAAAACCCTTGAGCCTCTTCTAAGATACATTAAGGAAAAGACGTCTCTCAATCTGGTCATCACCTCCTCTTCACAACGCTCCTTTAAAGGCATTTCATCTTTTGCAAAACTGTATGGAACCCACCAGTTTTTACCCTTTGACATCCCTAAGTTACAGAAAAAATTTCTGGATCATTGGAACCCTAGGTCCGTGATTTGGACTGAATCTGATTTATGGCCAGGATTTTTAACTGAAGTTAAGAAAAGAAATATTCCAGCATTTTTAATTAATGGAAAACTCTCTGAGCGTTCAACAAAAAGGTGGAAAATTCTCTCTTCTGTTTTCAAGCATATGCTGAGTTGTTTTTCTATGATTTATGCCCAATCTGCACGAGATGAACAAGCTTATAAAGAAATGGGGATTAATCATGTTGAATACGATGGAAATATTAAATTTTTGCAAGGTCTAAGTCCTCCTTCAACTCAGCAGAAATCTCTGTTTAAAAAACGCCTACAGTCAGATATTATCTGGCTGGGATCTTGCACCCATCCAAGTGAAGAAGAGGTATTACTCAAAGTTCATCTAAACCTCTTAAAAGTAAATCCCGACACTCTTCTCATTCTTGCACCCCGCCATCCTCATCGGGCTGAGGAAATCAAAGATCTATGCCTTAAATATCATTTAACCTATCAAACATACTCTGAACCTCATCAGGTCCAATCAAATGTCCTTATTATGGATCAATATGGAAGTCTCAATCTTTTTTATTCTTTAGTGCCCCTTGCCTTTTTAGGAGGATCCTTGATTGACAAAGGGGGTCACAATCCCATTGAAGCTTTCAGCAATCATTGTCAGCTTCTCGTTGGGCCTTATCATTATGCTAATCAATCGCTGTACGATCCGTTTAAAAATACGCCAGCCCTTAAAATTGTTCACACTGAAGATGACATCATCAATCATGTAAAAGAAACCATCTATCAATCACCCAAAAGTGATGGTTTTTTCAAAGAATCGGATAAAATTTTAGATCAAGAAGTAAAAAAATCCACTGCTTTAGTTGAACGCATGGTAACGTTGTTGGATAATAAAAAACATCACGAGTGAAGATGAAATCCCCTCCTTTTTGGCATCGATCACCAGGTTTGTTGGCAATGATGCTATGGCCTATATCACAGGTTTATCTTTTTTTTACCTGGCTACGATCAAAGGTGGTCACACCTTGGGTTTGTAAGACCCCCGTCTGGTGTGTTGGAAACATCACTTTAGGTGGGTCTGGAAAAACACCCATAACGCTAGCTCTGGCACGCTGGGCTGAAGAAAGAGGACAAAAGGTATGTTTGATTTCAAAAGGCTATCGCGGTCAATCCACCCACGTACCATTTCAAGTTAATATACATACACACAGCGCTCAAGAGGTAGGCGATGAACCCTTGTTGCTAGCAGAACATTTTCCAACCATCGTTGGTAAAAATCGGGTCAAAGCTCTTCAAGAAGCTGAAAAAACCAAAGCAAGCCTATTGATTATGGATGATGGCTACCAAAATCCAACCATTCAAAAATCTCTTCACCTGTTGGTGATTCATTCGGTCTCATCATTGGGAAACCAAAAACTTTTTCCAGCTGGCCCCTTACGAGAACCTGTTGAGGGGGCATGCAGTAAAGCTGATATAATTTTAACCTTTGAACCCACATCTACTTTGAAAAAGAATCTGAACATACCGAATCCTGTTCCCGTTTTCCAACTGGAAAAAAGGGTTTATTTTAAAACGCCAGTCCCCTCAAAAAATATTTGGGCTTTCTGTGGTTTGGGAAATCCAGACCAGTTCTATCAAAGCCTAGAGAAAATAGGACTCGTTATTTGCCAAAAAACATCCTTTGCAGATCATGCCGTGTTGGATATTCAGACTTTAAAATCAATAGTTGCAGAAGTACAAAAAAACAAGTTAACGTTGGTCTGCACAGCCAAAGATGCTGTTAAAATTCCAGAGGATCTACTATCACAGATTTATGTTGCCCATCTTGATGTTCTCCTTCCTGATGATTTAGTAAAAACACTCACAGGCACCTTGCCTGCCCTTCAACGATGAGGCCTCCCATGCGTATAACCCGCAAGCTTTTTTTTAGTTATCTTCAGGCCCCCTTTTTGTTGATCTTATATTACTTACTTGTTTGCTTTCCCCTCTCTCTAAGAAGTTCTTTCCTTTCTTCTCTGGCTCGTTTGTTGGGCCCTTACCTACCCGTTACACAGAAAGCACAGCGTAATCTATCCTTATGTTATCCCGATCTCTCTGAAGGTAAAAAGAAGCTTTTGATTAAAAATTGCTGGGAACACCTGGGTAAAATTGCTGCTGAATTTGGCTCAGTTTCTTCTCTTATCAACCAACAAAATAGATTTAAAATTGAAAACTCCAAAAATCTTCAACAAGCACTCAATACCCAAAAAGGGGTTATCTTTTTTTCAGCCCACTTGGGAAATTGGGAGCTATGCTATGCAGATGTTTTACGCCACAACATTCCCATTCGTTTGATCGCTCGTAAGCAGCGCAACCCGGTTGCTGAATGGTTGATTAACCGTACGCGACGGGCACAAAAAGTCACCATGATTCCACGGACCAGTCAAGGACGAAAAACCTTGATCAAAACTCTTAAAGGCGGTGGGTTTATTGGGGCTTTGTTTGATGTTTATGATTCTGATGGGGTTTTTATTCCATTTTTTAACCGCCCTGCTAAAACCACCACATCGCTGGCCCGGATGGCCCAAAAACTGGATTTTCTCCTTTTACCGGTTCAAGTGATTCGTCAATATGATGATACGTTTATTATTCGCTATCACCCTCCCCTTCATGCCAATAAATATGAAGATGAAAAGAAAATCATGCGTGATGTTAATGGGCACATAGAGTCGTGGATTCGAGAAAATCCTGCACAATGGTTATGGCTTCATGATCGCTGGAAAGTAAAAGAGAAAGATCAGGTATGATATGTGGATAAGATGTCTTTTTAAAATATCCTCAAATGTTGTTCCCGCTCGCTTAAAAACATCCACAGCTGTATCCCCAAAAAATAAAGGGGGATATTTTTTATCCCAAGGGGTCGGTCAAGGTTGTTTTAATCTTTTCCTACAGCCATTAGTACCTGAGGATCAATCTGTGGATAAAATTAAAAAATATCAATTAAATCCTTTTATAAACGCTATTAAGCGCTATTCTACTACCAAATGATTATTAAAGACTTATTATTAAATAAAAGGGTTAACAACTCGTGTGCTCCGGTTTGGCTTATGAGACAAGCTGGTCGGACATTGCCTGAGTATCGGGCTTTACGCGCGCAGACATCCTCGTTTTGGGATATGTGTTTTAATCCCAAATTTACTGTTGAAGCAACTTTGCAACCCGTACAACGCTTTGATATGGATGCCGCTATTTTGTTTTCTGATATTCTAACTGTTCCCAAAGCCCTCGGTCAAAAAATTGACTTTAAAACCGGAATAGGGCCTTTATCAGATACGGCGTTTGTAACCACTTCCCTTTCTTATCAGCCGGATGAGTTTTTAAAAAATCTAAGTCCCATTGCGGATTCTATTGCATCAATTCGTTCAAAACTTTCACAGGATAAAACGCTTATTGGATTTGCCGGGGGACCTCTCACCGTTGCATGTTAAATGGTTGAGGGTCAGAAAAGTAAAACCCACAATCCCATCCGGGCGTTTATTTATAGCCATCCAGAAAAATTTGATTCTCTTATTGAGGTTTTGGTTCAAGCAACGATTGACTATTTATCGTTTCAAATTGAAGCAGGTGTTGATGTGATTCAACTTTTTGAAAGTTGGGCAGGAATCTTACCGGAAAAACTGACATGGAAGTATGTGATTCAACCAGCCCTTGATATCGCAGCAGCTGTTAAGAAAAAGCATCCTCATGTCCCGCTGATTATTTTTCCGCGAGGTGCCAGCAGCTATTACGATGCTTATGTGGAATCTGGTTTATTTGAGGGATTAAGTTTGGATCATCAAGTTGATTTTGGAGCATTGATTCAAAAATATGGTCATAAAATATGCTTTCAGGGTGGTATTGATCCTGCTATCCTTTTGGCAGGTCGAGAAGCTATTGAGCGTGAAGTCCCACCGTTGGTAGGTTTATTCTCAAAGCAACGATATATCGCTAACCTAAGCCATGGCCTTGACCCCTTGATTTCCGTGGAAGCCATTCATGCATTGGTTGATACCCTTCGAAAAGGAACGTGATGACAAAACGAGCAGTTGTTCTCTTTAACCTTGGTGGTCCCACCGACCTGAAAGTTGTTCGTCCGTTTTTGTTTAACCTGTTCAACGATCCTTACATTATCCAACTCCCTCGAATCTTACGTTTTCTGGTTGCCAAATTGATCTCATGGCGACGCACACCCACAGCTCAAGGTATTTATCGTGAAATGGGCGGGGGAGATCGCCAATTGTTCAACAAACGACCGCACAAGCTGTGGCTCTTGAGAAACAGTTAGGGCTGAATTACAAAGTTTTTTCTGTGATGCGCTATTGGCATCCACGGGCAGAAGAAGTCCTGGAACAAGTCCGCGCTTATCAACCTGAAGAAGTCATTTTATTGCCCCTTTATCCTCAGTACTCAACGACCACGAGCTTATCATCCCTCCATGAATGGGCAGATGTTCAAAAATGGGCTTCTCAAGATTCATGGCAAACGCGTGTTATCAAATCTTATCCAACCCTTGATGGTCTCATTTCGTTTTATGTGGCGGCCATTCAAGCTCAGCTAAGACTGGTTAGTGATTTATCAAATTGTCGCGTTTTGTTTTCGGCACATGGTCTTCCAGAAAAAATAATTGCCCAAGGTGATCCTTATCAAAAACAAATTCTTGAAACAGCGCGGGCCATTCAAGAAAAACTTCCTAAAGAGCCCGATTATCTGGTGACCTATCAAAGTCGCGTTGGCCCCTTGAAATGGTTAGATCCTTATACCGATCATGAGATTACCCGTGCTGGTAAACAAGGAAAAGATCTGGTGATTGTGCCACTGGCTTTTGTCTCGGAACATTCTGAAACCCTGGTTGAGCTTGATATTCTTGCTATTGAGAGCGGCGCTCATAGTTATCACCGGGTTGCAACCCCGCAAGATGATCCTTTGTTCATCCAAGGATTAGCGCTTTTGGTCCGGGAGAAGGAAATCACCCAAACTTTTGAATCAGGATGTTTATCCATGCTTACAGATGAAGTGTCCCAGACAGTTGGTGTCTCCCAAAGTTTGTTGTTTAAGTCGTTGATATGATTGATTTTTTATCGGAATACTATTTAACCATTAAAGCCCTTCACCTCATATTTGTGACTTTTTGGATGGCGGGTATGTTTTATCTGCCGCGATTGTATGTCTATCATACCAAAGCTAAGCCGGGGAGTGATCTTGATCTAACCCTTCAAGTGATGGAAAAGCGTTTGTTGAAAATCATTATCAACCCCATGATTTTTTTATCTTTGTTTTTTGGTGTTTTGCTGTGGTTGATTCCAGGTGTTGGTCTCGGCTCAGGATACTGGTCTTATGTTAAATTAGTTTTGGTGTTTTTTTTGCTTGCGTATCATGGGTTTCTTTCCTATTGTAGAAAAAGATTTATTCTTAATCAAAACACGTATACTGATAAATTCTTTAGGTTAATAAACGAAATCCCTCCAATACTCTTTATTATTATTTTTTTTTGGTCGTGTTAAAACCCTTTTGATGTGAGTTATTGAATGCAATTACGAGATTTAAAGCAAAAATCCCCCGAAGAGTTGGTCAAGCTTTGTGAAGAAAGAGGCGTTGAGAGCGCTAGTACCCTTAAAAAACAAGATCTTATTTTTTACTTTTTAAAAAAGCTAGCAGAGCAAGACAACCCGATCGTTGCCGATGGTGTGGTTGAGGTTTTGTCGGATGGCTTTGGTTTTTTAAGATCGCCAGACGCCAACTACTACCCAGGACCAGACGATTTGTATGTGTCTCCTAGCCAGATTCGCCGATTTAATTTGCGCACAGGGGACGTTGTTGAGGGACCCATTCGTGCGCCCAAGGAGGGAGAGCGTTATTTTGCCTTGGCTAAAGTTACCAAGGTTAACTTTGAGCCCCCAGAAAAAGCCAAACATCGCGTTAATTTTGATAATTTAACACCTCTTTATCCTGAAGATAAGCTTGTTTTAGATCTTGACGATCCAGTTGAAAACTTAACGTCCCGGGTGATTGATTTGGTTGCTCCCCTTGGTAAGGGGCAAAGAGCGTTGATTGTTGCACCGCCTCGGTCTGGTAAAACCGTCATGCTGCAAACATTGGCCCATGCCATCGTTAAAAACCAACCTGATGTTTATTTGATTGTTTTGTTGATTGATGAGCGTCCGGAAGAGGTGACGGACATGGCGCGTGCTGTCAAGGGAGAGATTGTCAGTTCAACTTTTGATGAGCCACCTTCACGCCATGTGCAAGTTGCAGAAATGGTGATTGAAAAAGCGAAGCGTCTGGTGGAGCAAAAGAAGGATGTGGTTATCTTGTTGGATAATATTACCCGGTTGGCGCGGGCGTACAACACGGTTATTCCCTCATCTGGTAAGGTTTTGACAGGGGGTGTGGATGCCAATGCATTGCAACGCCCTAAGCGCTTCTTTGGTGCGGCGCGTAACATTGAAAACGGTGGTTCTTTGACCATTCTTGCGACAGCTCTGATTGACACAGGGTCGCGTATGGATGAGGTGATCTTTGAAGAATTTAAGGGAACAGGTAATGCTGAGCTGATTTTGGATCGAAAGTTGGCTGATAAGCGTATATTCCCAGCAATTGACATCTCTAAATCGGGCACCCGTAAAGAAGAACTGCTGATTGATAAAGCCACCTTGCAAAAAATGTGGGTTCTAAGGCGTGTCCTATCGCCTATGGGGCCGGTTGAAGGTATGGAATTTTTAACGGACAAACTGCGCCAAACCAAGACGAATGAGGACTTTTTTAATTCTATGAATTCTTAAGAATGAGCAATGAGGGTCTGTTTTCTTTCTTGGATGTTTCACGTGAAACAATATCAAAACTCAACACCTATCACTCTCTCTTAAAGCAACACGCAGCTCATTATAATTTGGTGGGTCGTTCTACACTTGATCATGTTGTCGAAAGACATTTTAAAGATTCTGCCCAACTTCAAAAATATATAGATCCTACCAAGTCGTTGATCGATATAGGAGCGGGGGCAGGTTTCCCTGGTTTGGTATTAGCAATGCTTGGTAATACCAAACTTACTCTTGTTGATTCCGTTACAAAAAAAGTGAATTTTTTAAAAGTTGTTTCACGTGAAACAAGTACAGAAGTGAAGATCATTCATGATCGCGTTGAAAATATTCAAGGGATGAGTTTTGATCAAATAACCTGTCGCGCATTCGCCAGTCTTGATAAAATATTGACACTGACAAAAGACCTGAGGGGTAAGCACACCACATACATTTTGTTAAAAGGGGAGTCTGTTAAAAAAGAAATTGAAGACGCTCAGAGATGTTGGTCCTTTACAACAGAATTCCATCAAAGTATAACGGATGACAGGGGTGTCATTCTAATTGTCAAAAATGTTGTAGCTAAGAGCAAAAAAAATGAAAAAAATCATTAGTATTGCCAATCAAAAAGGTGGGGTGGGTAAAACGACAACAACCGTTAACTTGTGTACAGCATTAGCCGCAACGCGTAAGAAGACATTACTCATTGATTTCGATCCCCAGGGAAACTCAAGCACCAGTCTTGGGTTTGATTCCAAAAAAAGATATCCAAGCGTCTATGAACTTTTAACAGATCAACTACCTCTTAAAACACTGTGTCGCCAGACGCTGATTCCCAATCTCAGTATTGTGACAGCTTCCAATGATTTAGCAGGGTTTGAGATAGAGTTTTCCCAAACCAAAAACCGTGACTCAGTGTTAAAAAGACGTCTGAATGAATTGAATTACGATTATATTATTATTGATTGCCCGCCAGCTTTAGGGCTTCTGACCATTAATGCCTTGGTCGCAAGTCAAAGTGTTATCATCCCGTTGCAGTGCGAATATTTTGCCTTAGAGGGGCTGTCACAGCTATTGCAAACAGTTAGACTGGTTCAACAACATTACAACAAGAGCCTGAAGGTTCAAGGCATTGTCCTGACCATGTATGATGGGCGAAATGCGCTGAACAAAGCAGTGGTTCATGATGTGAGGCAAACCATGGGATCACTGGTATATCAAACGGTTATTCCGCGGAATGTGAAGCTTTCTGAGGCGCCTTCACACGGAAAACCGGCATTGATATATGATATGAAAAGCGCAGGCGCTCAAGCATACATCAGATTAGCCGCTGAAATTATACGACAAGAAAGGACACATACATCATGACCAATAAGTCAAAGCTTGGTCGCGGTCTCTCGGCCCTCATTGGGGATATCAACGATCGAGAAGGATATATGGAGGGCCAGCCAGACATGCAAGGGACCAGCCGTCAGACAATGGCTGGCTTTGAGATGCTTGCAGCCAAACATATTCGCCCGGGCCCCTGGCAGCCACGGCAACATTTCGATGACAGCGAAATTGAGAAATTAGCAGAATCCATCCGTACCAATGGGATGCTTCAACCCATTCTGGTGGCGCCAAGTACGCAACAAGGGGAGTATGCCATTATCGCCGGAGAACGGCGATGGCGTGCGGCGCTGCGGGCGCAAATGGAGTATGTGCCGGCGATTATCAAAACCGTCACGGATCAAGAGGCGCACCTTATTGCGATTATTGAAAACATTCAGCGGGAAGGCTTGTCACCGATTGAAGAGGCTGAGGGCTATCAAAAAATTATGGAGCAGCATCAGCTGACCCAAGAGCAAATCTCGGAAACGGTGGGTAAGAGCCGGAGTCACATCGCTAATACGTTGCGCTTGCTGAGCCTATCTCCCAGTGTGCGTAGCATCCTCCAGAACGGTGAAATTTCAGCGGGACACGCGCGGTGCCTCATTGGTTTGTCTGAAGAACGGGCCCTGCACCTGATTGATGATGTGATTCAGAAGAAGTTGAATGTGCGTCAGCTTGAAAAATTGGTCGTTAAAGGGGGCGCGTCTACCTCAAAGGCTGCCTCACAGCCCCAGATACAAAAACCTCAGAAAAGAAAAGGGCCGAGCGTCCCCCTCTATCCAGAACTTGAGGATATTCGCCAAGGGGTTGAAGCGGTTCTCGGAATGCCGGTGGAGATTGAAGCTCAAGGGGATGAGGGGCAGATTTCCATTACCTTTTCGAATATGGACCAACTGGATGATGTGTTAAAGAAACTGCTGACGCGGTGAAACTGTGGATAAAAATCAAAAAATTTGCTTAACAGGCCCCCCGGGGAGTGGTAAGACCACCCTGTTAAATTTGGCAAAAAATAAGGGTTTTCAAACATTTAACAGTGATGATATTGCCCGACAAATCCGGTCTGGGGATAAATCTGTGGTTAAGTTGATAGAGCAGGTGTTGGGGCTCAAAAAAGAAGACACAAAAAACGGTAAAATACCCCTGAATTTGATCAAAACAGAGGCGATTTTGATCAAAATTGAGCATATTTTGCATCCTTTGATACAGGAAAAATTAGAACGATGGTTAGAAGAAAAACAAAATGAAAAACATCTGCTGGTTGAAGTGCCGTTGGTATTTGAAGCAGGATGGCAAAATCTGTTTGATCAAATTTGGTTTGTCGACCTGAAAGACGAGGGCTCTGGTCCAAACCCCCATCCCTTGACCACATGGCCAGAGGAATTTAGACAATTGATCCTAAACCAACACATGCCATCAGAGCTCAAGAAAAAAAAATGTGATCAGGTCATCACCTCCCTTGACGATTTTAGACAGCTTCTCAAAAGTTGATTTTGGGACTGCCCCATATAAAATGCCCCCCATAAAAGGGGAGACAGACGATTGGTGATGAACACAGAGAGCTCCCATTTGCCCGGTAGCCGTGTCAAAAGACCCGTCTTCTTGAAACGGGTATTTGTCACTCTCTTGACAAGAGATTGGTACACCGATGAAGCTTTTAAGAGTTAACAGGTTGATATCAGGCAGGCGTTAAAAAGAGCTGGGGATAGATTCAGATATATCAAAGAATCAGAAATCGCCTCCCCCCCTAAACTTGACGCCGGCGTTTTAATCGACAGCACCCAGAGCTGTGGGTGGGGACGGACCCTATCCTATACCCTCAGGGGGCAGATTATAAGGGAGACAAAAAGATGATTAAATTATTAACAAGAACACCTCTCAAATATTTGGTGTTTGTTGTGGTCATATCCTGTCCATGGGTCAAATCTTACGGAGTTGGGAATCCCTGTCTTAATCTACCAGATACGCCGTTCAATCTCGGTCTTTCAAGTGATTGCGGGCATGTTAAGAATGACAAACGCAAAAAGGTATCAGGAGTTTGCTGTGGCGCGACAACTGATGCGACAGAAGGGGTGTGTGGTTGGACACCAGAAAAAAAATGTAGAGATCCGCAACCATATAACTAAGTAGAGAGTTTAGACTATTAATAAATAGGGAGAAGAATATTACGTAGGTGTAGTAGGATTCTCTTTATAACGTGATTGGATCATGAGTGTTGATCACAATGCTTTCCTCATAAAAATACAATTGCTACCATTTACATATCCAGCTCGCTTAAAATCCTGCACATAACCTAACTTTTTATAAAAAGATTGCGCGTTTTGAAAGCTCATTGTTTGTACAGAGGCAATTTTGCATCCTTCTAGCTTGCCAAATTCATGCACTTTATCCATTATTCTTCGAGCAAATCCTTGGCCTCTATAGTCTTTACTAACCCAAAGTTGGTCGGTGTATATTGCGCCATAAATAACAAAACCATTGGCACCTGCTATGATGTTAGAATCATTATCTCTCATGAAAAAAGCAAAAGGATAAGCTTCCCCGTATTTAGATGTTTCTTGGTTGATTTGTTTTGTAATAAAATCAACATCGCAGGCAGCTGGGTTTTTTACATATTCTATATTCACTTCTGTATACCCCTATCAATATCTAAAATTATGTTTCCACAGTTTTTTGCTCTTTCATTATAAATTTCAAAATCTGTAGAATCTACTGCTTCACCTATAAAATAGGTATGCTACCTCTTGCCTTATTGCTTGTGAATGTATAAATGATTTGCTTTTTTTGGTCTTTGTCGAAATCGATTAATTTCGTTTGCTTTGCAAAAATATTATCAGTAAATTTTGCAATGGTATTTTCCCAAAATTTAAGCGCTGAAATATTTTCAGGTATCACAGATACTTCCCACTTTCCTGGATTCAACTGCCAAGCTTTTTCTGCAGCAATTCTACCGACCCCCTGTCCTTGGTATCTGCCAAGTATAAAGAACTCTCCTACGTTCCAGTCTGAATCCTTGCACGTTACAGCTTGGTTGAGAAGAATAAATCCAGCCACATCATCGTAGACTTTTACTAGATATGCTTTTCGTGAGCTCTCTTCAAAGTAATTTTTAAAATCAAAACTTTCAAATAAACCATCTGCTGGTAAGCACCAATCATCTGAAATATGTCCGCATTCTTTAGACAAGTCATATACGTAAAATCTGGCCATATTTTGGATCATTGGATAATCACTAATGCCACCAGGTTGGAGGGTTACAGCAGGTGCAAATTTCTTGATTAACAAATGATGTGGTTTGCCTGCGTCCCTACAATCACCACCCATAGCAAAATCCGCAATATGCTTAAAACCAGCTTTCTCGTATACTCGTTTAGCCCTATGGTTATCGCTTGCTGGGTCAATTAAAAATGTATCTGCTTTTTTATCAAACTGATCTCTAAAAAAATTAACAAATTCAATTAAGGTTTTAGTGCCATATCCTTTGCCGATATACGCTGTGTTGCCAATCATGTAGTCTAAACTGTAAGTATTACCTGTTTTAGATAAATGCGAGTGTTTAAGTTCACCAATATCATCTTGAATCGTTTCTTGAATCGTCATGAGCATTGCATATGGCTGACCAAAAGCTAGCCCAATCCAGTAAACGTATTTACCATCATAGTAATTTGATGGTTCAAGGCGACCACCCATAAAGTTTAAGATGTCATCTTTGTGCTCCTGAGTATTATCCCAAAATTCCTGCACATGAGGCCCCGCCAACCATGAAAAAATAATTTCTTTATAGGCAATTGTTGCTTTTTCAAAAGTGATTTTATGACTCATTTTTCCCTCTAATTTTCATGCCTGGATTTAATCTGTGACCTTCTCATTATCTCTAAAAATGATGAGGCTATCGATGTTTTTCTTCAATAAAGAGCTTTGTGCGACGAGTTCTACGGCTTAAACTTAAGGGCCACAGAAGTTTTGGAGAGGGATAAGTATTTTTATCAAACATCCTTATTGATTTTTTATGTTCTAATTATTACTTGTAAATAGAACAAAAATTAAAAAAAATGAAATTAATTTATAAATACAGAAAATTTATTATCGGAATGGTCATGGCATCAAGTCTGCAAGCTGTTGATCCAGATTTTTTCTCCAATTATGAAGATATTAACACATCCTTAACAAACATTCAGACACAAGCAAAAGAAATTGCAACGCAAAACCTCGAACTTTCACGAATGTTTAATGAGATTGCTGAGAAAAAAAGGGGGGGCATAGGAAAGAAGTCCAAGAAAAAATTACAGCTATGGTTGATTTTTTGAAATCTCACGGACGATCTGAAAAATATACACTTAAAGATGAGTGGGCCAAACTTGATCCCCAAATTTTATTAACGTTAGGATCTGGGTGTTTAGAAGATTTTAAGTGCTACATGGGGATTGCTAAAAAAGTAAAACCTGCTCTTGAAGAAAATCCATCATCCATTATAGGTTTATATGGTTTGTATGCTTTGCTTCATAAAGAACATAAGATGAATGAACAAAACAACCGGCAATCTCTAAAAACTAAGCATGATCAATCCCATCATGGAAAAAGGTCTCTAGTTTTCGGATTTTTAGGAGAAGATCAAGGAATTTTATCTGGTTTTATTAAAGAGCTATCAATTGCTTTTGATCCAAGCACACAAGAAGCCTTTGATTTATTTTTGTCTCAACCCCGTAATATTGATGTGTATCATGAAAAATCTCGATATAGTTGGCAATCAAATAGAAGAAAGTACAGCCAACTATATCGAGATCTTTCATGATATAAGGCTACAGACGCGGGATATTTACCAGACGATCAATGATAGGGTTGGCGAAGCAAGTCAAGCAGGATCGAAAAAGTATGATGCAGGCGTCACCCCGATTGAAATACATACTAACAAACTGCTTTTAGAAGCTCTTAGCCATTTTTTAACCCCTCGGCTAGAGGAAAAAATTGCCCAAAGAATTTTGGAGGGCTCAGAAGGATCATCCGCAGAACAAGATGAGGAGACAGATCCTGAAATGGAGCGGCTTACCCAAATGCTTCAACAATCTTCATCAGATCCTCAGCAAAGGTTAAGCTTAAGTGCAGAAACTTTTGAAGGTCTTAGAACGATGGCAAAAGCAGAGCGTAAAAAAGCTAAGTCTTCCAAAAAATAACCCGTGTGGTGATCTTTAGCGACGTCCTCATCATTTATAAAAATGATGAGGATTATCGTTGATTTTTCTATTTTTTAAAGTCTATTTCAGCAAAATCACGGTGATGTTTCTTCAATAAAGAGCTTTGTGCGACGAGTTCTGCGGCAGCGCTCGGAGCAGTATTTAACATTATCCCAAATCTTTTGCCACTTTTTGCGCCATTTAAATGGACGGTGACAAACAAGACAGATTTTTTCAGGTAAGTGTTCTTTTTTGGTCATCGTTTTATTTTTTTATGGGGCTAGAAGATTTATTTGAGACCCGTCTATGCCCAACGTGTTTGTTAAGAATTTCAGCAGAGAGAGATTGATGTTCTGGATTTTTACGCAGACTATAGAGGCTATCAGCCGCTTTTTTACGCGCTGTTTTTTCATCAATAATTGGCAGGGGATAACCGTTCATAAGCAATGGCTGCTTCCAAGGTGTGTGAATTAACGCTTCCGATACATGAGCAAGCTCTGGGATCCATGCTTTGATAAACACCCCCTTTGGATCTTGGTCTATACTTTGTATAATCGGATTGTAAATACGCAGAGCGTTGATACCTGTTGTTCCAGATTGCATTTGGATTTGGCAATAATGAATACCCGGTTCGTAATCAATGAATAATTGAGCTAGATATATCGCCGTTGGTTGCCAAGGAAGCCATAAATGATAACTGGCAAAACTGACCAGCATTGCGCGCATGCGAAAATTAATCCATCCCGTTTTAATGAGGGCACGCATGCAAGCGTCAACCATTGGAAAGCCTGTGCGCCCTTGCTTCCAGGCATCAAAGAGCTCTGAATCGGGTAATTCTGGCCGGACATGGGCATAGGCTGAATGAATGGATTTAAATTCAATTTTAGGATTATCTTCCAGCTTTTGAATGAAATGACAATGCCACCTGAGTCGGCTAAGAAAGGAGCGCATGGCACTGGGCCAAGAAGAAGAGGAGAAGTCATGGAGATGGTTTTTGAGGTCAAGTGAGTGTTTTTCAGCTGCTTGAAAGGCCTCACGAATAGAAATTGTACCAAAAGAAAAATGTGGAGAGAGCCGAGAACAGCTTTCAAAAGCGGTAACAGGAGAAGACATTTCCTTGCTATAGTCTTTGCCGCGGCTGGTTAAAAAAGAGTCTAGCAATTTTAGAGCTTGGCTTCTTCCTCCCATTTGGTGTTGGGAGCAGGACCCTTCTATGAGACCAAGTTCTTGACTGTGAGGTAAGCCGTCACAGTGATGATGAGGGATAAAATCAATTGTTGTCGGGAGTGGTAAAATCGGCTTTCTCATCTCTTGATACCAGCGCCATCCCCATTGGGATCTGTCTTTTAATCGTCTGAAAACACCGTGCTGGCGTGGTTCAACCCAGATAATCCCCTTTGATTGTGCCCATTTTAAAACACGCTGATCACGTTGATAGGTCCAGTAATTCCAAGTTTCTTGATGTGAAAAAAGAGAGGAGAAAGATATGTTTTGATGGAGTTGGTTAAGGATCTCCACGGCATCGCCGATTTTAATCACAAGTTTAGCACCAAGTGTATTGAGGCTGGCCTCTAATTCTTTGAGGCATTCAAGCAAAAACACATAATGACGGTGGCTGAGATCGGGCTGCTGCCATAAATCAGGCTCGAGAATATAGAGAGGTAAGATCGGTCCAGAGGTTGCAGCTTGACTGAGGGCTGCATGATCATGAAGTCTTAGATCTCGTTTAAACCAGACAATATTCATCGATCTCGGGTGGGTTGTTTGACGAGGGATCGATGCTTCATTGGGCGATTGGTCACGCGTTTTCGCCATAATCGAAAACTACTCGGTTTCAAATTTTGACGCATTAAAATGATCACCTCTTTTTCCGAGAGCCCGGCAACCTCTTGGATATCATCAAATGATGTTTTATCACACCAGGCCATGGCAATGACTTCATCAACGGGGATTTGGCATGTAGAGGAGGTCATGGTTTTATCTCCTGTCCGTCCCACGCAAAACATTTGCCAGTGTCTACGGGTTGAATGGTTTCGAGAATGGATATGAGTTTTTCAGCAGCAAACTTTGGCGTAAAAAGCTGATCGGCGGGCACTTGTTTTTGAAAGGGTGCTGATAAGGCACTGTCAACCGTTCCTGGATGCAAGCCAAGGATCACAGCATCTGGATATCGACGTGCCATCTCAATGCTAAGATTTTTAACCAACATATTAAGGGCGGCTTTGGCACATCGATAGGCATACCAGCCCCCCCATTGATTATCTGAGATACTCCCCACCCGCGCTGAGAGAACGGCATAAACACCACGACCATCACGGGTGAGATGGGGCAAGAAATGCTTGGCTATCAGGGCTGGTATAATCGTGTTTGCTTTGTACAAAGTGATGAAGTTATCTGCTGTTATCTCCTTTAGGGATTTTTCAGGCATGAGAGCGCCCTGATGAAGCAGGCCGGTGGCAACAAAGATTAAATCAATTGGTCCAGAATTTTGACTTTTTTGAGCGGCGTCGGCCAAGGTCTGTTCATCCTCATAGGTGATGAGATGAAATGTTATTTGGGGATGATGATCACCGAGGAACGGCTGCGACGAACAGGCATGGATATGGGCTCCAGGATACTTTGAGACAAGATGATCCAGAACAGCGCTGCCAATGGCGCCACCGGTTCCAAAGATAACGATATTTTTAAACATGTTTTTCTTAAAATCGTGAATATCTTTTAAAGATATCGCGAACTCAGACATGAATAAAGAGTTAAATTGAACAGCGCCATGGATCGGGTTTGTTCTTGATGGATGGACCTTTATCTTGACAGGCTGGGCCTTGGACCAGTATATCAAGGGAGAATGAGTGGGGCGTATAGCTCAGCGGTAGAGCACTACGTTGACATCGTAGGGGTCACTGGTTCAATCCCAGTTACGCCCACCATCCTTTTAGAAACTTTCCTTCCACAAAGATGCATTGATGAATTCCTCTAAATAGGCCTGATGGCGGGAAATCTCTGCTGGTGTGACATCAAAAGACCGTTTGGGGAAATCTTTGACCGAGGGGGGGAAGTGGCCATATTTTTGATGAGGCTTTGCCCCAGTCTCTTGATCACAATGAACAAACAAATCAATTTGCCGCCCGCCGATCAGTTCAAGATAGACTTCTGCTAAAATCTCGGAGTCGAGTAAAGCGCCGTGTTTGATCCGATGGGTGTTGTTAATTTTATAGCGCTTACAGAGGGCATCCAGAGAGGCAGGCGAGCCGGGAAACGCCTGACGGGCCATCTCGAGTGTATCAACAATTTTATTGGCAATCCGGGTGCCGCCGGCTTGTTGAATCTCATAATGCAGAAACTTCATATCAAAAGACGCGTTGTGAATCACCAAGGGTGAATCGGCAATAAAATCAAGGAACTCTTGATGAACATCAAAAAACTTTGGAAAGTCAGCGAGGAATTTTTCTGAGAGACCATGGACAGCAAAGGCCTCTGTTGGCATAGCCCTCTCGGGGTTGATGTATTGTTGGTAGGTCTTGCCAGTGGGAATATGATTAATGAGCTCAACACAGCCAATTTCAACAATACGGTGCCCTGTTTCAGGACTTAGGCCGGTGGTTTCGGTATCGAGAGCAATTTCGCGCATGGATTTTGATGTTTAATTTGTTAAGTGTATCCTTTTAAAGATACAAAAATCTTCCTTCTTTTGCCAGAAAAAGAGAGAGGTTTTTATGATAGGGGAGCCCAGCATAAAAAAAGGAGATATAAAACATATCTCCTTGTTGTTAATGAAAAACGATGTAACTCGTTTTAGTTTTGAATCTGTAAGTTCACAGCAGATGTTTTGTTTTTTTCTGCTTGTAAATCAAATGAAAGCTTTTGACCTTCTTTAAGATCTCTCAACCCTGCATTTTCAACAGCGCTGATGTGAACAAATACGTCTTTTTCTCCGCTTTCAGGGGTAATGAAACCATACCCTTTGGTTGCGTTAAACCATTTTACTGTACCTTGATGTGCGATGTTCTTCTCCTTCGATCGTCTTTAATTAATTAGTTTGATGTCTACAAATTTTCTTGATACCGAAAAGGTACGTTCAAATTTTATAGAAGGGCTTCGTGCCGTTAAGCAAAAAACCTTTACCATTAAACTAAACAGTTTTCCTAATATCACACCCTTTATGTTTTTAAAACAAAAATAAAACATGGTTTCCTTAAGAGCGCCTTGAAACGATGATTTTAAACAGGAATTAAGGGTAAAAAAGGCAAACAAAGACTTGTTTTCCCTGTAGTATTCCTCAAAAACTTGTCAAAAAGTTTTTTAAAAGCTAACATGGCCCGACTTATAGCGCTCAAAAGACAAGAGTCGCTTGAAATAAAACTTTATTTTATGAGAGGAAGTCTCACCGCATATGGGAAAATCGAGAGTTATTTTTGCCAGTATCATTGGAACAGCCCTTGAGTTTTACGACTTCATGCTCTTTGCGGTTTTTTCTGAGAGCATCGGCCATGTCTTTTTCCCCCCTGGTGTCATTAGCGATTTCCAATCTGGATGGCTCACGTTTATTGTTGCGTATTTGTCCCGGCCCTTTGGAGCAACATTATTTGGGTATATTGGAGATAAGTATGGCCGAAAATTCTCGCTGATCCTGACCGTCTCCTGTATGGGGATTCCAACCTTTATCATCGGGGTGATGCCGGGTTATGAAACCTTGGGCATTACCGCCACGATTATTTTATTTATTTCAAGACTGATTCAAGGTTTGTGTACCGGTGGTGAATACAATGGATCGGCTATCTTTACCTTGGAACACGTGGGGAAAAATTTGCCTGGTTTTGCTGGCGGATTGATCACCGGGGCCAGTGTTATTGGCGCGCTTGGCGCAGTGGGGGTTGGTGTGTTGGTTACCAACGATGCCATGCCAGATTGGTCTTGGCGAATTGCCTTTATCATTGGGGCTCTGGTCAGTTTGGTGGGTCTTTATATTCGCCTTTTTGTCGAAGAATCGCCCGCTTACCAAGCCCTGCAAGAGGAAGAAGGGGACGACGATTCAGAAGAAAAATCAGGAAGATCGCCGCTTTTAGTCGCTTTGAAAAAACATTCTAAGAGTGTTCGGCTTTCGATTGCAATTGGGTTTTTAAATGGAACTCTGTCATATACGCTTTACAAGTTTATCAATTTATACTTGCAAAACTTGGGGATGGCTAAGCACGACACGCTGCTTTATACCAACATTGGGATTATTGTCTTTATTTTTGGCTCTCCAACGTGGGGCTATATCATGGATAAAATTGGCTACAAGCTCATGATGATGATTGCCTGTTGTTTAGCCATGGGTCTTGCCGTTCCTATCTTCTTTTTATTACAAACTTTAAATCCGTGGATGATTGGGTTGGCCCAAGTATTAATGGGGCTATGCGTGGCTAGTATTGCTGGACCAGAGCATGCCTTTATTCAGCGCCTTTTCCCAACCCAAGACCGTTTTAGTGGGGTGGCTTTTAGTTTTTCCACAGGTATGGGGTTAGGAGCTGGCGTGAGCCCCCTTGTGATGAAAGTATTGGTTGAAAAAACCGGTATGCTTCTTCTGCCGTCCATCGTTATGATTTTTGCTGGCTTGGTGCTGTTTATCTTATTGAAAAGATACAAAGGCCCCTACTACGATCTCTAGACTGTCTTAGATTTTTTTATACAGCTTTATTTCAAAAATACTGCCTTTGGCGGAAGTCTTCTTGAGGCAGGCTTCTCCCCCATGATTTTTAATGATTTTGTTAATAATTAAAAAACCAAGGCCACTTGAGTATGAGGGCGGATGGCCTTGTGATTTAAGAATTTGATTCACTTTTTTTCCATCATCAGCGCTAAAGCCGAGAGCGTTATCTTCCACAAGAAAGACCCAATGAGATGGTTGATCTTCAAGCGTGATTTTAACGCGGGGCTGTTTTGAGGTATTGTAGTTAATGGCGTTGATAATCAGATTTGAAAACAGTTGCTTGATTTGGATATAATCTGCCTGGAAGGGGTACTTTGTTTTGTCGATGACGTCCAAAAAAGCATTCTTTTCTGTCAGTAGCGCCCGCATTTCTTTTTGTAGATCTTCCCCTAAATCTGCGAGAAAAATGCGCTCTAATTTTACACTTCGTTGGCCCATTTTACTGTATTTTAGGATCGAATGAATCAGCGCACCCATATTCATGCAACTTTCGGTAATTTTAGAGATAATCTCTTCTCTCTCGGTAGAATCAATGGGTTCCAAACCAAGAACTTGGCTATAATTCGAAATGGTTCTGAGCGGTTCTCTGAGGTCATGGGCACAAATCGCCGCAAAAGAATCAAGTTGATGGTTGGTTTCTTGCAGTTCTTGAATGGTTTGGTTGAGTTTTTTTTTCAGGATATGTTCTGTTGTGACGTCATGACAGAAAAAAACATAGCCCCTGACTTCTTGGGTTACCTCTAACCAAGGGGTGCAAAAAAAGTCGAGGGTTTTTTGTTCATTGTGCAGGGAAAAAGTTATCTCCTTATGATTTGGCAAAGACCCGATGAATCCAGATGCAATCATTTGTTTCAATTTTTGCGAGATATCAGGTGAAAAATAATTTTCTAGAGTTGAGTTCTTTTGGGTGGGGCCAAAATAAGTACGCCAAGCTTGGCTTACTTTGAGAAACTTTTGGTTTTGATCAATAATGGCAACAGGAGACGGTAAATCTTGGAAAAATTTTTCTAAAAATGCTTTATTTTCTTGGATAATCCGCATGTTGTCGACAAGTCGTTCTTCAACGTTTTGGGTGTGAATCAGGTTCCCAAAAAGAACAGAGGATTCTTTGATAAGGTCTTTGGCAGCGTGGATGGGTTTTTTACTTGAATCAGCGATGAAGCAAAGAAATCCAAGTTTGAGTGCGCCATAAAAAATGGGGTAAAGGAACGATCTCTTTGGGGGAAAGAGGTTTAAGAAAGAATGATCTTCAGCGACACAATTTTTGGGATTGAGAAAATCAAAAGAGGACGTGGACGTAAGAGAGTCTGGAGATTTATTATCCTTGATTTTGAAAGAATCGGGAATAGAGATGACTTGATCCCGCGGCGTTCCGATGGCGTAGGTTGAGTACAGATCTTTCTTGGCATCATATACCGCAAGGAAGCTATACTGCATATTGAGGATATCATTTAAAGTGCCCAAAGCCTCACTAAAAACTTTTTTTAAATCTTTACCCGTTAAAGATTCGTAGTGAATCAGGGAAAAAAGATTTAGAATTTCTTGATGAGAATTTTTAAAACACATAGCCCTAGACTTAGAAGTTGCGTAATTTATTTTTTAATGATAAATTTAAAAAAGATAAATACTACTGATATTATAATAAATTATTTCTTTTTTTTCAAATATTGTTTTTTTTTCACATTCTGCTAAGTTGCTAAAAACTCAAAAAAACAGATGTTTATTCAGATAGAAGAAACGCCCAACCCCAATGTATTAAAGTTTGTTCCAGGTGAATCCTTAACAATGGGGCACGTGTATGAATTTAAAACGGAACAGGAAGCACAGCCTTCGCCGTTGGCCCAAAGGTTGTTTAAGTTGGCTGGTGTTGACGGGATTTTGATTGGGACAGATTTTGTCTCTGTTACCAAAAAAGACAGTGAATCTTGGGATGTCTTAAAGCCAATGGTTCTTGGAAGTTTGATGGACCATTTTAGTTCTGGTTTGCCAGCCATTGATTCAGCGTTCTTACATATGGAGACGGAGGGTTCTTCTGGAGACGATTCCGCTTACTCCGAAACAGAGCAGGAAATCGTTACTCAGATTCGAGACATGTTGGATACCCGGATTCGACCGGCCGTTGCTGTGGATGGGGGCGATATTATTTTTGTGCGCTATGAAAAAGGAGTTGTTTATCTACGCCTTAAAGGCGCCTGCTCGGGGTGCCCAAGTTCAACGGTTACCCTTAAAAATGGCATTGAAAACATGCTTCGGCATTACATTCCTGAAGTTTTAGAGGTGCGCGCAGAAGAAAATTCTGACACCCATGACCCAATCGTGTAAAACAAGCTTTGTATTAGACAACTTGAATTTAGAGAAAAAGACACCATATCAACGATGAACATTATTATTGACATAAAAATGCTTAATCTTCGATTGGTGATTCCAGCAATGACAGCCTTCTTTTTGGTGTCCTGTTTGGCAATGGTTACTGATATCAAAGCAAGAGACGATGCCAATCCTTATGAGGCTGCGGGATATGTTTTGCGCCCTCACTCTGGCTCCGTAGCAAAATTGGGTGTACCAACAGAACTTCCCGTTTTATTGAACGATGCCGAAAAAGACTTAATCACCCGCACAATATGGGGAGAAGCCCGGGATCAGTCCTTTAATGGGATGGTGGCCATTGCTGAGGTGGTTTTAACACGGATGCGGGCCATTGGCTGCTCTGCCGAAAAGGTTATCAAGGCCAAAAAACAATTTTCCTGCTGGAACCCTAAAGATCCGAACCGGCAAAAAATGCTTCGATTAAACAAACAGAGCAAAGGGTATAAGCTTGCATGGCGCGCGATGGAAGCAGCTTTAGCGGGATCAAACTCTAAAGCCCGCGGTGCTAGCCACTATCACACCAAACAGGTTAAGCCCAAATGGGCTGCTGGCCAAAAGACAGTTGCTGTTATTGGCAGCCACCACTTTTACTGCATTAAAGCATAAAAGTCTTTCATCGGGATCTTTGACAGAGACACTTTTATTGTTAACAATAGAGAATCTATGTTTACATAGATGAAAAATACTTTTACTATTAAATTAAGTTAAAAATTTTAGGGGGATCCTTTTATGATGAATACTGTATTGAAAACTTCTTTTGCAGCCATCGCCTTGCTTCTTCTTTCCGCTTGTGACTGTGGTAAAGAATGCGGAAAAATGATGATAGACGATGTTGAACATGTTAATGACGCCAAGGATGACGCCGTTTTTGTTAATGGCAAACCGGTTGCGAGCACGGAAGACTCGGCCTTTGAATCAGGTGATAGTGTTTACTTTGGATATGATGCCTACAAGGTTGATAGCCATGCACAAAAAGTTCTGAAAGATCAAGCCGCTTGGCTGAAAGCCCATCCTGAGAAAAAGATTGTGGTTGAAGGACGGTGTGACGAACGCGGCACACGGGAATACAACTTGGCCCTGGGTGAGCGCCGCGCCAATGCCGCAAAAGATTACCTTGTGGCTTTAGGGGTTGATGCCAACCGCATTCAAACACTGAGCTATGGTAAAGATAAACCAGTTGTTCTGGGATCAACGCCAATGGCATGGGCTTTGAACCGGGTGAGCACCACGCGCATTGAATGTGGTGATAAATAAAAAACCTCAAAACGTTTGAGATTGTGAAGATGGGTCGCCGTGAGCGGCCTATTTTTTGAGTCCGCGTCAAAAATCCAGGGCCAAACGGTACAGCCACGTGGCCGGGATTAAAGAAGATTAAGGAGGCCGCGGATTGAAGAAAGTCCATCACTTTAATGACAAATTATCCTTGTCAATTTCCCAGTGCCGGCGGTATGGTAATCAGAAAAATTAGGTCTCTCATGAAACGATGTTCTCTTCTATTTTTGGCTTGCTTAGGAGCCTCCCTGCTTGCTGCTGATCCTGAGCCGCAAATATATTACCCTGTTAGCAAAAATAAGAATTCGGTTACTTACAGTGCCTCAGCGCCAACGACAGCGTCAGGGATGGAGACGCTCAAGTTAAGTAAGCTTGAAAATATTCATGAAATGAGCGTTCATCAGTATGGCAAGTTGGAGGAAATTCAACATCAAATCGATAGGCTCCATCAAAAAATAGCGGATCTTGTTCAAAAGCTTGAGCACCATCAAAAGAAAATGGAGGCACCTGGTGTGGATGCTAAAAAGCCTCTGGAGGCAGAGAAGCCCCAGGAGGCCCAAAAAAATCCCATGGAAAAGCCAGAACAGGCGGCGCCTTTAAAAAAAGAGATGGTTTCGGCTGTTGAAGAAAAAGAGTCAAAAGAAAAGGACGCGGTAAAAAAACCAACCCCCGAGATGCTTGAGAAAAAGGGAGAGGCCACTACAGGTGAACAAAAGCCTGCGGCTGAAACTCAAGAGCAAGAAAAGAAAGTGGTTGCGGCCAATCAGGTTACACCCGACCCCAAAGGTAAAACAGCGGAGGTGGCCGCCAGCCAAGAGGCTCCCTCAAAGCCTGAAATAAGTGAGGCCGAGCAGCAGTATCAAAAAATAAGCTCTTTAATTGCCCAGGGAAACTATAAGCAAGCGCGCCTCGATTTACAGACTTTTGTTGAAACCTATCCCAATCACACCTTGGCGCCCTCTGCCTATTATTGGCTGGGCGAAACATACTTCATAGAAAAGAATTATGTTGAGGCGGCTAAGACGTTCTTGAAAGGGTATAAAGTGAATGAATCTTCCCACAAGGTGAATGATATCCTTTTGAAATTAGCAATGAGTCTCGGGGCTCTGGATAGAAAAACCGAAGCTTGTAAAACCTATGAAAAATTAAGAAATTCAAAAATTCCTCTGAGCGCAACGCATAAGCATATTGCCGAAAAAGAGGAGAAAAAATTAAAGTGTGGTGCATAAACTTACTCACCTTTTAAGCAACCCGCTCTTTCAGAACTTATGTCAGAGGGTGATCCCGACGTTTAATAAGCTGATTCCTTTTGAGACCCAAACGGTTGTTGTGGCTGTTTCAGGAGGGCCGGATAGCCTGATTCTTTCTTTTCTGATTTTTGCTTGGGCAAAAGCCCGCAGCCTGACGGTTCGATTGGTTCATGTTGACCATGCCTTGAGACCCGAATCTTCGGCGCAGGTTTTGGATTTGCAAAAACTGCTTCAAGAGATGGGATTAACGTGCGATATCCTTCAATGGCACCATTCGCCCCTGAAAACTGGCCTTCAGGAAAAAGCACGCCAGGCTCGCTATGCCTTGCTGACAGAGTATTGCCGTCAGCATCAGGCCCGTTACCTTTTTTTAGGCCATCATTTGGATGATCAAATCGAAACGGTCTTCATGCGGCTGTTCCGAGGATCAGGTCTGACGGGATTGCGCGGGATGTCCCTGCTGCAAAAAAGGGGGGATGTCACCTGTGTCAGACCTTTTTTGACTGTTGAAAAATCGGTACTAGAAGCGCTTTGCACTGCAGTATCCTTGGCGCCAATTATCGATCCCAGTAATGAGGATTGGCATTACACCCGCGTGCGCTGGCGAAAGGTTTTAGACGGCCTGATTAAACCAGAAGAAAAGCATGATTTTGCAACGGCCTTGATGAAAATAAGACGGGCTGAAGAGGCGATGGATCATTATCGGAACAAGGCCCTGCAGGAAAGTACAAAGATGCAGGAGCTTGGCTATGCTTGCCTTGATCGAGCAGCTTTTGAAAGTTATCCAGCGGAGATCCAACTGAGGGTTTTAACGGATATTTTGCAGAGCGTTTCCGGCAATGCCCAACCTATGCGCCTGAAGAGACTGGCGCGTTTACAGCAGATGATTCTGTCTGGACGACAGACGTGCCATACCCTCCAGGGGTGTTTGGTGGACCTGCATTGCTTCAAAAAAGTATGGTTTTATCGTGAATATGCACAGATTCCGCCGGTGATGAAACTAACGTCTCCCTCCATGATCTGGGACCATCGCTTTAGCATTAAAATAAAAAATAATATGGATAAAAATGAGTATTATGTTTCTCCTATTCAATACTTAAAAATAAATGGAATTACGGGTTTTGATCTTGACTTTTTGAAGGCATCTGATAAGGTAATTTCTACACTGCCGGTGATTTATAAAAAAACTGGCATCGTCTCCGTTCCTCACTTGAATTTTAACCCACAGCTCTTTAGTATAACGTATTTGGGCATGACCAAATTTAAAGGTTTAAAGACATGAAAAATAATCGCAATTTTATCTACTTCCTTCTTCTTCTGGCTTCACTTTTTCTGGGGCTTGTGGCGATGGAAAGCTATAATATACCCGCAAAAAAAACAGATATCAGCTATACAGACTTTAAGAAAATGGTTGATGCCCAGCGTGTTCGCGACGTGTTAATGCGCGGCAATGTTGTGACCGGCACAACATCGGATGGGCAGCCCTTTAGTACACGTATCCCCTACAACTCAGAAGTGGGAACGGCTTTGGCCGATAAAGGCGTACAAGTCAAAGCAGAGCCGCTACAACAAGAAAGCACTTCCGTATGGCAAATTCTGTTGAGCTATTTGCCCACTGTTATTTTTATCGGGTTTTTGATTTATGCCTTTTCTCAAATGCAAGGCGGCGCCAAAGGAATGGGGTTTGGTCGTTCAAAAGCGAAGTTGATGAATGAGAGGAAAAAAAGAGCGACCTTTAAGGATGTGGCTGGCGCGGAAGAGGCCAAAGAAGAGGTTGAGGAAATTATTGAGTTTTTGAAAGATCCTCCCAAGTTTGAGCGTCTTGGCGGGAAAATTCCCAAGGGTGTTTTGATGGTGGGTCCCCCTGGAACCGGGAAAACACTTCTGGCCCGTGCGATTGCGGGAGAAGCCAAGGTACCGTTCTTTTCCATTTCAGGATCTGACTTTATTGAAATGTTTGTTGGTGTTGGTGCCAGCCGGGTGCGAAGTATGTTTGAGCAGGCGAAGAAAAGCGCCCCGTGCATTATTTTTATCGATGAGATTGATGCTGTGGGGCGTCAAAGAGGTAGTGGCGGCTTTAGCGGTGGCCATGATGAGCGCGAGCAGACGCTAAACCAGCTGTTGGTTGAAATGGATGGATTCAACGATAACGAAGGCGTGATTGTCATTGCTGCGACCAACCGGGCGGATGTCCTTGATAAAGCACTTTTAAGGCCTGGCCGATTTGATCGACAAGTGACTGTTGGCTTGCCAGACATCGAGGGGCGAGAAGCGATTTTGAATGTACACCTTGAAAAAGTACCGGCCGGTGATGATGTTAATACTTTGACATTGGCACGCGGAACGCCGGGATTTTCTGGAGCCGATCTGGCGAATATTGTAAACGAAGCAGCGCTATTGGCTGCGCGCCGGGGACGCCGTGTGGTTGGCATGACTGAATTAGATGCCGCACGCGATAAGGTTGCGATGGGGCCAGAGAAAAAATCAAAAGCGATGTCCGATGAAGAAAAGAAATTGGTTGCCTACCATGAAGGAGGTCATGCGTTGGTTGGCTTCTTCTTACCGGTTAAAGGAACTATTAATAGAGCAACCATTATCCCCCGGACCAGTGGTGTGGGCGGGTTTGTGGAAACGCTGCCGGACAATGAACGCCACCCCGATACAAAAGCTGATTTAGAAGCGCATATCGCCTTGTCCATGGGTGGACGTGTTGCCGAAGAATTGATCTTTGGTAAAGAAAAAGTCACGACAGGTGCGCAATCTGATTTTCGCCAGGCAACCTCGATTGCCCATGCCATGGTTGTGGAGTTTGGGATGAGTGACGCCCTTGGCCCGTTGAATTATTCAGACCGCGGGATGTTTGATCAAACCAGCATCCAGAATGTATCACAAGAAACAGCGGCTTTGATCAACGCGGAAGTACGAAAATTTGTTGCCCGGGGATATGAGCGCGCCCGAGAAATTCTGGAAAAGCACATCGATAAATTGCACTTGTTTGCCGAAAAATTGATTGAATACGAAACGTTGATGGCTGATGAAATCAAAACACTTTTGACCGAGGGCACTCTTCACCGCGAGCCCCTCACAACAAAACCGCGTCAAAAAAGAACCTCCTCTATTGATGGCTTAGCAGAGGCGGATGCTAAAAAAGAAAAAAAGCCAAGATCTGACTCCAAACCAAAGGCTTAACGTGGAAAAAACAAAACGGCAATTTTTTGGAACAGATGGCATCCGAGGACGGGCCAATCAGGGCAAACTAACACCGGCTGCTCTGGTTAAAATTGCGCAGGCAGCTGCGCTTGTGTGCCGTCAAAAAGGATCGATGCAGCCAACGGTTGTGATTGGAAAGGATACCCGGCTTTCAAGCTATATGGTTGAATCAGCATTGGCTTCTGGATTTTTGTCAGCGGGGATGCGTGTGACGTATCTTGGCCCGGTGCCAACCCCCGCTGTTTCCATGTTTATCCGGTCGTTACGCGCTGATTTGGGGGTGATGATTTCTGCCTCCCATAATCCGCCCGAGGATAACGGCCTTAAGTTTTTCAACAGCGATGGCTTTAAGTTGTGTGATGCTAAAGAACTTGAGATTGAAACGCTTTATCAACAGTCCTTGGATGATCATCTTGTCGATGCCCCGGCCCTGGCCAAAGCAAAACGCCTGCAAGATGCCCAAGGGCGTTATGTTGAATATGCCAAGAATACCTTCCCCCGCGGCCAACGGTTGGAAGGATTTAAAATCGTTCTTGATTGTGCTAATGGTGCCACCTATAAGATTGCCCCCCAGGTTTTGTGGGAATTGGGGGCTGAAATCATTCCGATCGGTGTTGACCCAGATGGGATGAACATTAATGTCAATTGCGGCGCGACAGCAACAGAAACCCTTCAGGCCCGGGTTTTAGAGGAGCAGGCTGATATTGGTATTGCCCTGGATGGTGATGGGGATCGCGTTATCATTGTGGATGAAATGGGACAAACCATCAATGGGGATGCGATTTTGGGCCGCATCGCAACATATTGGCAAGAAATGGGCAAGCTTGCCAAACCAACGGTTGTTGCAACGGTGATGTCAAATTTGGGGCTAGAGAGATATCTACAAAAAGCGGGCATTCAGTTAGAACGAACCAACGTTGGCGATCGATATGTGCTCGAAACCATGCGTAAGAAGGGCTATAACCTGGGGGGAGAACAGTCGGGCCATATCGTTTTATCAGATTATGCCACGACGGGGGATGGCATAATCAGTGCCTTGCAGTTTTTGGCAATCATGTGTCGAAAAAAACAGCCTGCCAGTGTCGTTGGCCACCCCTTTACAGCGATTCCCCAAATCCTTACAAACATTCGGGTGAGAGATGCCGCTGCGCTTTTATCGTCTGCGCCTTTCCAAGACGCCTTGAAGCTTGAGGAGAAAAATCTTGGCGATCAAGGACGCATCCTGGTGCGTAAGTCTGGGACAGAACCTTTGATTCGCATCATGGTTGAAGGAGATAACAGAGATATGATCTCTGACATAGGTCAAAGACTGGCACACGTGATCGAAAATCAAGAGTCAAAACCTTAAAAACCTTAGCCTCTTCTTTGGCTACAGAGGTTCTAAACATATTTACTTGTGGTTGTGGATCCCTTTTACTATGATACGGAAAAAACTTTAGAAAATGCATAGCGCTGGAAACTTAACTGAAATTGCTCTTGTTGCCTTTGTTGCTTTAATCAGTGGATTTTTGTTTACAAGGCTCCGTCAGCCGGCTGTTTTGGGCTATGTAATCGCAGGACTTATCTTAGGACCGTCGGGGCTCTCACTGATTGAAAACAGAGAACTGATCGGATTCATGGCTGAATTAGGCGTTTTACTGCTTCTGTTCATCTTGGGCCTTGAGATGAACCTTCGAACCTTCCGTGAAATTTGGCATATTGCTTTGGGTTGTGTGGCCTTGCAGGTGACCAGTGCGCTGGTTATGATGACAGGCGCCGCTTTTATTTTTAATTTCTCGGTGGGAACAACCCTTTTGATTGGGTTTATCACTGCCCTTAGTAGTACGGCTGTTTCGGTGGCAACACTGGAAAATATTGGCGAGCTGAAATCAACGGCGGGTAAGTTGACAATCGGTATTCTGATTGCGCAAGACCTTGCCTTTGTGCCGATGACGTTGATTCTCAAAAGCTTTGGTAATGCTCAAGGATTCTCTCTGCTAACGATCTTTAAAATTGTCTGTGCCATCGGCGGCTTGGTTGTGATTATTCTTTACCTCTCAAAAAAAGAGCGCGTTCGGATTCCTTTTTTAGACGCCGTTGGCCAACGAAAAGAATTGTATCCTTTAATGGGCTTGGCGTTTTGCTTTTTAGCTGCAGCATTGAGTGGGTTTTTAGAGGTATCAGCTGCTTATGGGGCGTTTGTGGCGGGGTTGATTTTGGGAAACACCGCCGATCGACATGCCATTATCAAAGCAACGCATCCAACACAAAGCATTTTATTAATGACCTTTTTCCTTTCGGTTGGGATGTTGCTTGATCTTGAGTACATGGCCCACAATTGGTTAAAGGTTGTTATTTTGCTCTCGATGATCTTCGTTGTTAAAACCGTTTTGAACACCCTATTTTTGAAGTATTTTGGCCAGCCACTTGAAACAGCGTTGCTAAGTAGTTTGGTGCTGGCGCAGATTGGAGAATTTTCATTCGTGCTGGCAACCATTGGTCTGGATCAAAACCTGTTGAGTAAAGCGGAAGGCGATTTGGTGATTTGTTTGACAGTGTTATCGTTGTTGTTAAGCCCCATCTGGATGCTGGGGGCGCAGCGGCTTTGTAAATTGGGTGCTTATCCAAAAAAATCTCAAAAGACGCTTAAAGAATTCTTTGAGGTTATATAATCGCCCGGAAGTACAATGGATTCGCACACAAATTACAACTCTTCATCAATACTTTAAAAAATGATCAGCAAGTAACGGGTGATCGTATGATTGAAAACGGCCACCGTCCCTCTTTTGGGTTTGAAAACCACGTTGAGGGGCTAGTTGTTGGTCTTGATGAAGCGGGGATGGGCTGTTGGGCCGGGGATGTTTTTGCGGCCGCAGCTTACGTTCCAGAGACGGTTCCAGCTCATTTCCTGCAGCACATTCATGATTCGAAAAAGTTAACTCCTCAAAAACGACAGGATCTGTTGGATGGCTATCCCGCTGTTGGTGTTCAGGTTGCTGTCGCCTCTGCTTCTCTGGCAGAGATTGATCAGTTAAATATTCGAGGGGCTGCTTTGAAAGCCATGGAACGTGCCTTTGCAGCGCTTGCTTTAGAGGCTGAGCTGGCGTTGGTAGATGGCACGATGACCCCCGTTCTGCCTTGCCGCGTCCAGCCGATTATTAAAGGCGATCAACAAAGTTATAGTATTGCCGCCGCTTCCATTGCAGCCAAGGTAAGCCGGGATAGGTATATGGCTGAATTAGACAAGCTTCATCCGGAATATCGGTGGGTGAAAAATGCCGGTTATGGCACCAAGGCCCATCAGATGGCGCTCGATCAATATGGCGTGTCAGCGTATCATCGACGCAGCTACAGACCTATTCAAGCACTGTTAAAAAAAGAAGGCTGAAGGCCCCCGTTCAGGTTTTTTTTGCTTTTGATTGTTGTTTCTTCTTAGGAAAGAATCGCCCCATTTTTTTTCGTTTTTTGGGAGCCGGCGGCGCCTTCTTATTGTATAGGTCTGATCTTTTAAGAAGGATCAACTGATAAAGAGCGTTGAACACGGCGCCAGCCCGTCGTTGATTATGGGGGTCTGTGGCTTTGTGGGCCTGGCTTTTGCGTATGGCCTCATTCACCTCTTTAACCGTGAACGTTATTTCCTGAACTTCAGGAAAACCTATGGGAACGTTAAAGGACTCTGAAAACGTTTTAACAGCGTTGGTGTAGCTTTTCAAAAAGTTAAAGAGAGAAAAATGAGCTTGAGCCAACGTTTTCATTTGATCAGCAGAAAGACTTTTAAAGCCGCTCTCGTTTGCCTGTTCAAAATAGGTGAAGCATTTGGACACTAATTTTGACTTTTGAACGTTGAGTTCTTCCTTGCACGTTGGCTGAAAGGCAACGATGTCATAAAGGGTGTTGAGAAGAGCGATATCCCCCAGAGAGCAGGCAAAGCGGTTTATATATATGTCTGACTGGGAGGATGGACAGACCATGCGCTCAGAGAGCCCGCTCTTAATTTTTTGCGAGATGTACGTTAAAGAAGCTTGTGCTTGAGAGGCCTGCTGTTGATCAAGTTCCTTCAGCGCTTGGTTGTGCGTTCGGGGGGCTTGATATTTTTTCATGAGGGCAACATCATCAGCGAGCTTTTGGTTGATGGCGTTGCGAACATGTTTGACAAGACCCGCGATCGAAAAGGTGATCATGGAACTGTTTTGAAGGGTGGTGCGACCGGCAGGGCTATGGGAGGAGAACTGAGATGAAAACTGTCCTTTGGGGTTGATATTTTCTAGCGCCTTTGAAAAAGAACGAAGAGCTGTCTCAACGTTCATTTGATGTGAAATTTCCCCCAAGGGCTGTTTGAGTTCTGGCGGATACGTGGGATTCTTTTCAAAGGATTTTGTTGCGGTTTTTAAACATTCCCGGGCTTTTGTCATGGGTTGTGAACTATTCGTCTGACAGTCTTTGGCAAAAATGAAGAGTCTGTAGAGATGTGAAAAAGCATACACGAGGTTTGTACATTTTTTGGGGTCAAAAAGAACATGAAAGTCTGCACCTGTTTCTTTGATCTTGCACCCCAGAAGGTTGGTTTCAGCGAGAGATCTGCTGGAGTTTTTGATGCCCTCTTGGAGGTTTTTGGGCAGCTCTTGGGCATAGCTTGCATCAAGAGAGGTGAGAATAGATTCGAGAAAGAAATTGGTAAAATCTGAGGGACTTATTTTTTGAACGGGCAGAGAGGTTAACAGCGTCAAAAGCTTTTGGGTATCAACGGTGTACTGGGCGGTGGCAAAAATCTTTTTTTCGCCTTGCTGGGGGTGTGTGCGGGAATGGTTAAACTTTTCATTGGGGATGGTGGCTGTTTCTTGACCGCGTGCAAGAGCCTTAAAAAACCCGACCATGAGACTGTTAACATCGGTCATTTTATCTAGTTCTTGCAACGTTTTTTGAGCAAGAGGGCCAAAGATTTGGGGATGCTTATTGAATTTTGTCTGGGCTAAAGGCTTGAAATCAACACCCGTAACGGCTTTTGACAGAAGGCTATAATTTCGTTTTTTTTCATTTTAGGCGCACTGATTGGATTCAATAAATTCTAAAACTTGAGGGAAAAGCACGAAGAATTTTTCGGGATTTTTTTTAAGGGTGGTGGCATTGATGATGTATCGTTTGTCGCCACAGGCACACACGTAAAGATGAGGTGATACTTTTGGAATAAGAGAGTCAATCAGATACAGCACTATCTTTTGTGCTTTGAGGATTTTTAAATTTTCTTTTTTGTTAACTCCCCGCTCAACTGATTGAGCATGTGCTTCAAACTGTTTGATGAGCTCTGCAACATTAATGGAAATTGATTTATTTGAATTTAGGGGGACAATCGTTTGCTTTTGGGCAATGTGTGGTGTCGGGCTCTCAAGATAACGAATGATCGCATCTAGAATTTGATAGAGAGGGCTATACTGATCTAGAAGAGCATAAAGTTCTGTGTTGGCGGGCGATACATGGGGATACCGTTGGTGTGAAGAACGTTTGGATTTCTGGTCACGACTCTTACGAGCCGCCATCAATTGCTCCGAAACGATTTTATTCAAAAAAGGTGCATCGTAAACAGCTAGGCAGTCGGCAACTTTGCCTAATTCAGCGCGTTTTTGGCCCGCCTTGTTTTGAAGAGTTGGACAGGATTGAATGGTTTGATAGCCCCAAAGAAAGCGATCGAGAGCGTATGAAAAATCTTTTTGGCATTTTTGATAGTCAATGATTTCAATTTTGGCAAAATCATCAGCGTCTTTATTGTGAGGAAGATCACAACGGATTTCTTCAATTTTGACGGTTTGAATGTGCTCAGCGGATACAACAGCACTAAAAAAAAGAAGAACGAATCTGAAAGTGAAAGTATTGATCACAATGCCACACTGTTTATTGCCCTTAAGTCTATTAACCTTCTAAAAAGAAAGCTACTTCTTTTTTATGACTTTTTGAGATAACGGCCGCCAATAAGAACGCTTCACCAGATAGCAGATAAAAGCGAATGCGGTTAAGAAAATCAGCCACTGCACCCCAAGGCGACGCCGTTCTTCGAGTTCTGGTTCAGAGGCCCATGCCAAAAATGTTGTCACATCGTGAGCCATTTGTTTGGGAGTTGCCAGGGTGCCATCCTCATATGAAACCACGCCTTCGATCAGGGGTGGAACCATAGCAATTTGTCCGCCAGGGAAATAAGGGTTGTAATATTTGCCGGGGACAAGGTCTATCCCCGCCGGGGGACTTTCTTGGTAACCCGTTAATAGAGCATAAAGATAATCTGCGCCGCCCGCGCGTGCTTTGGTGATTAGGCTTAAATCAGGGGGGTAGGAGCCATCATTGGCTGCCTCTGCGGCTTTCTTGTTTTTGTAAGGCGCCACAAAACGATCGGAAGGATTGCCGGGCCGATCAAACATTTCGCCTTCGTCGTTGGGCCCATCACGCACTTGATACTCGGCTGCAATGGCCTTCACTTCTGCTTTGCTGAAGCCAATTTTTTCCAAATGGCGGTAGCGAACATGTCTAAGGCTGTGACAGGTTGAACACACCTGACGATAGACTTTATAGCCCCGTTGCGCTGACGCTCTATCAAAGGTACCAAGCATGTGATTAAAGCTCCAGGCATGTTTGGGAGGGACTTTTGCTTCCTCAAGGGCGCTGACTTGAAAGGTTGAAAGAAGAGAGGCAAGGATGAAAATGACCTGGATCATGAACAGCCCTTGTCTCGATAGTAGGCAGAGAGAGAGTCGGGCAAGCCACTGGGCTTTTCAAAACGGCTTACGAGGGGCACCAAAATTAAAAAGTGAATGAAGTAATAAGCGGTGGCCCATTGCCCGATTCCAATATAATGCCCTTCAGCTGGTTTAGCACCTACCCAGCCTAGAATGAGAACATCGAGAACAAAAACCCAGAACAGGGCCCGAAAAATCGGTCGGAACGTGCAGCTTTTAACTTTGGAGCCATCAAGCCAGGGCAACACAAACAACACCAAAATCGATGAAATCATGGCAACAACGCCCCCTAATTTATCGGGAATGGCGCGCAAAATCGCATAAAACGGAAGAAAGTACCACTCAGGCACAATGTGGTCGGGGGTGACCATTGGATCAGCGGGGATGTAATTTTCGGGCTCCCCAAAAAAGTTGGGCGCAAAGAAAATGAAAAAAGCAAAAATCACCATAAATCCGGCGATAGAAAGGAGATCCTTAACAGTGTAATAGGGATGGAAGGGAAGGGTGTCTTCGGCGGTTTTAGGTTCAATACCGGTGGGATTATTGGATCCATGGGTGTGCAGGGCCCATATGTGAATAAAGACCAGTAAAAACATGAGGAAGGGAAGCAAATAATGGAGCGCAAAGAATTTGTTCAAAGCAGGCGCCCCTACGTAAGGTGCACCAAGCAGCCATTCAAGAATGCTATCCCCAATCCAGGGGATCGCTGTAAAAAGATTGGTGATGACTGTGGCGCCCCAATAACTCATCTGCCCCCAGGGCAACACATAGCCTAAGAAAGCGGTGGCCATCATGACCAGGAAAATAATCATGCCGATGATCCATAACACTTCTCGCGGTGATTTGTAGGAGCCGTAATAGAGCGCCCGGAACATGTGCATATACACAACCAAGAAAAACAGCGACGCACCGTTGGCATGAAGATAGCGAATGAGCCAGCCGAAATTAACCTCTCTCATGATGCGCTCAACGCTATCAAAGGCATGATCGGGATGGGGGACATAATGCATGGCGAGCAAGATCCCAGTGAGGATCATCACCACCAGCATGAAGCCGGCGATAAACCCACTTGTTCAGAGGATCGAGAGGTTTTTAGGGACCTGGTAGCCTTTGAGGGCGTGCTCTACAAAGCTGATGATCGGCAAACGCTTTTCAAGCCAGCGGACAAACGGATGGCGATAAGGGTTGGACCCACCGTCAGACATTACTCTTCCCTTCCAATTCGAATGAGTTGATCGCTGATAAAGTTATAGGGCGGTACAACAAGATTGGTTGGGGCTGGCCCTTTTCTGATTCGGCCTGATGTATCATAGTGCGAGCCATGACAGGGGCAGAACCAGCCGCCATATTCTCCCCGTGTCTCTGTTTTTTTTTGACCAAGAGGAACGCATCCCAGGTGGGTACAAATTCCCATGACCACCAGCCACTGGGGTTTTTGAACCCGTGCTTTGTCTTCTTGAGGATCTGGTAATGTGGACAAGGGGGCATCCACTGCTTCGGCGATTTCCCGGTCGGTTCGATGGCGAATGAAAACAGGTTTACCTTGCCAAATAACGGTGAGAGCCGCACCGGATAAGATGGGCGCAAGATTAACCTCGGTAACGGATTCAGCCAGCGTATCTGCTGCAGGGTTCATGCTTTGAAGAAGAGGCCAGGCAATGGAGCCAGCTAAGACACCGCCCATGGCTGTTGCTGTGAGCGTGATAAAATCACGTCTTTTTTTGCCTGTATCGGATAGCTCGTCCCTTGAAGAATTCATCTTCAGCTTACTCTTTTGGATTTATGTAAAATTATCATGAATTTTGAGAGCTGAAAAGACAAGCTTTTTATGGCGAATCACGCTTGAAGCGCAGCAAAACTGTGGGGACTTTACGTTAAAATATCGTGGCGGACTTTGGTGATAATCTCTTCGGAAATAAGGCTTTCGAGTCTTTTACGGCTTTCGACCTCTTTTGCTTGGATGTAGCTTTCATTTCCTTGCGTTTTTTGGTGCAAGAGTTTTTGATAGCCTTCTTCGTAAGCGATTTTAAGATCTTTTATTTGTTGGTGTTGACGCCGGCGCTTGGTTTTTTCTTCATCTGGCCAATGGGCAATCTCGTGCTGTATTTGGGCATGAACTCTGTGGGCCTCCGCTTTAAGGGCTTGGGCTTCTTGTAGATCATCCAAGATGCTCTGACGATAAGATTGAACCATGCCTTGAACCAACTTGACGACCCGACGCCCGGCAACAGCGGCAAAGAGTGCGAAGGAGACGGCATACCAAAAAGCTGGATCTTGAAATAGATTAGCCATGAAGACGCTCCTGAGCAGACTGAATCTTTTTCAAGGCCAACTCAAATAAGGGTTTGCTGCTGACCTTTAGCGATCCTTTTAGTTTTTGCTCATGGTTAATCAGGTCTTGCTCTCGTTTATGAAGGTTTTCAGCCATTTCCTTGATCAACTGTCTTTCTTTTTGTTGATGCTTTTCTTGGAGAGCGTGGCTTTCTTTTTCATAGTCCTGCAACAACTCTGCCTCTAATAGCGCTCTTTTGTGGTTGAGGTCTTGTTCCAAAGCGAGGGCTTGGTCTGTCAGCGTTTCTGCTTCAGAGAGATAAGACTGAATTTTTTCACTACGCTTTTTAAACAGATCTTGAAGTTTGGGCACAAAGACGTATCTGCTTAAGCCATAAAAAAGGCTAAAGATAACCGCCAACCAAAAAAGCTGCGGTAGAAACGTTTCAACCTGAAACTGAGGCATTTTCTAGTTGAACAAAATCAGGAAGGAAATCAGCAATGCAAATAAAGCCACTGCTTCTGTAAGCGCAAAACCCAACATCGCCACACCAAAGACATCTTTTTTAGCCTCAGGGTTGCGGGCAATAGCGCTGATAAGGGTTGAGAAGATGTTGCCGATTCCGATACCAACACCTAGTAAAGCAACAACGGCTAAACCAGCGCCGATCATTTTAGCTGCACCAATATCCATAATCTATACTCCTTTATTAATTTCTATATTTTCTTAAAACTTGTTTCTAATGGAGTTCTATGACATCTCGCAAATATAAACAAGTCAAAACACTAAATACATAGGCTTGTAAAAAAGCAATCATGAATTCAAACCCAATCAAAACCGATGTGGCAATGATGGTTGAAAACCCAAAAACACCCAATGAAATGGTGAACATGGAGAAAACTTTGAGCATGGTGTGCCCTGCCATCATGTTGGCGAATAACCGAATGGAAAGGCTGACGGGGCGTGAAAGAAATGAAATGATTTCAATCACGATCAGCAACGGCGCCATAAAAAGAGGCGCCCCGGGCGGCATGAAATAACTAAAAAAATGAAATCCATGTTTGATGAACCCGATCACTGTAATCAGGATAAAAACAACAAGGGCCAACGCAAACGTGAGAATAATTTGACTGGTAAATGTATAGGCGTAGGGAATCATGCCAAATAAGTTACCAAAGAGAATAAAGGTGAAAAGGCTAAAGACCAACGGAATGTATTTTTGGCCTGTTGGGCCAATGTTTTCATCGACCAAGTTATGAATAAAGTCAAAAATCTTCTCAACAAAAACCTGAAGAACCCCTGGTTTTTCAATGGAACGGCCGCTGAGCATAACCATGAGGGTAATGGCAAACGCGGATAGGGCCATATAAAGGGCTGCGTTGGTAAATGGAAGATCAATACCACCTATTGAAAAGGGGAAGATTTCCTCAATCTCAAATTGATGAAGGGGGCTGTGCATACTTTATTAACCTTTTTTCACTTTCTGGTTTAACCGATAAAGCGATAAAAATCCAGAGACAGATCCTAAAAAAAATCCAATGACCATGCCGATGGGTTTCGATCCTAGCAACTGATCAATGAAATAGCCCAGCAAAATCCCCACAGCTAAGGCAGAAACCAAGTCGATGCTGATACGCAAAAATCCGTGCGATGAATCTTTAGAAGACTTTGTTTGAGCAGCACTAGCGGCTTTTTGCTGGGCCGCTTTGATGCGTTTTTGAAGATCTGTCATATTGACCTGACTTTTTCTTGTTATGACGAGGAGCTTTGACTAATTTCTCAGCCCCATCAATTTTAACAAAGAAATGTTGCAATGTTTCATGTTTCTTTAAGTAAGCCTGGGCCTGTGTGACGATTTGAGAAAATTCTTTGAAATCGATCGCTTGCGAAACTTTAGTGTTCCCAATGATAAACGTTGGGGTGGCTTCAATGTTTTTTTGGCCGGCTTCCAATCGGCATTTAATCAAGCCATCTTCAATGGACTCTTTGGCCAGGCATTGGGTGATTTCTTTTTGAGAGAGTCCATATTTGCGCGCCATTTTTTCAGCAGCTTTTTCTGGATCATCAGCTGCTAACCACTTTGATTGTTGCAAATAGTATTGTTCAAAGAGCAAGTTTGTTGAAGAACAGTGGCTGAGTTGTGCGGCCACTAGATCTGCTTTTGAGAACACATACGGTTTAACCACCCAATAAACTTTGCCGGTTTTGATGTAGTGCTTCTTGATTTCGGGCCAGGCATGTTTTTTAAAATAACCGCAGGCCCCACAAGCCATGGAGCTGTATTCTGTTACGTGAATTTTTGCTTTGGGATTTCCATAACCAAATTGAATGCCATGTTGACTTGAGTGAGGGTGTTTTGAAGAAACTTTAGAACAGTGTTGATTTGAATTGGATTTTGCCGTGGTAACACCAGAACAAATGAGAAGACCCAAAATAAGAAAAGCACGCACAAAACACCCCACAGAATTTTACCTAATTTAGCACACACGCCGCTTTAGTCAAACGAATGGTTTGGAGAGGATCAGGTGTTCTATGAATGATAACGGGGATATGGGATTTGGTTCGGCAAGGGCCTGATGATAAATCACCGTTGAAGGCGTTAAGGCCGGCAGTGAATTTGCTTCGATAATGATGAGTTGATCGGTGTGGATGTTGTAGAAGAAATCAATGCGGCAATAATTTTGAATCTTTAAGCTTTTGGCAACCTCTTCAAGTTTATTTCTGATTGATGCCTGTTTTGACTCTTTGATCAAGGTTTCAGGCGGGGGCGTGAGGTTAATGCCGGTTCCTCCTTGGAATTTTTCTTCAAGGGATAAAACCTTTTCAGCAGCAACCGTGATACTGGGATTAAAAGCGTGATATTTCCCATCTTTTTCAAGGATGCCGATGGTCAGTTCCAGCCATCCTGTACCCGGGGTATGAGACAGTTGATGATCTTTCATGACGATGATGTCAACGTCAATGTAGGGCTCTAACATCAACTGTTGATGGGGATCTGACATCAATTCAATTTCAATCGGTTGATGAGGAAAAGTATGGGCAGGTGCAACGGTGTGCCCTTCTTTGATTAACTGACAATACCGACATAAATCATTAAGCGAGGCAAGAACCACAATGCCTGCTGAGCATCCTTCTGACTGTGGTTTCACAATAAAGGCCTGTGCATCTGGGGACTGGTCTTTGGCTTTTTGCCAGTAGGGGCTGAGATCTTCTGTTCGTGGATCAAAGATGACTTTTTCTAGGGCCGAGACATCTTTGATCTGAGCTTGATTGACGTATACTGCTGTTTTGTTTTTGTCCATGCAGATGGCAGCGCCTTCAGGGCCTGATCCATTGTAGGCGATGGTGTGGCTGTCTAGGATTTTTTGCAACGTTCCATCTTCGCCAATGCCACCATGGAGGCCCAGGAAAAGAAAATCATAATCTGTTTTGATGTGCGTGCAGAAATCAGAGAGGGTGTATTTTGTGGGGGTTAAAAGAGGCAGCGGATCTAAGCCGAGTTGCTGGCGAATTTTTTGTTGAAACGGTTGGATTTTAGCTGTTTGATCCTTAAAGTTTTGGCATTTATCTTCAATCTCTTCCACCGTGTGACTCAGCGTATAAGGGTAGGGCAGAGACCAAACTGTTTGATCAGAACCTAAGAAAAAAGGCGTGGGTTTGAAGATGGTTGATTGACGGAGCTTGAGCCAGACATTTGACCCACTCATCAAGGAAACTTGTCTTTCAGCTGTTTTGCCCCCCATTAATACAGCAACTGATTTTTTGGGACGATTTGGTATGGAGGGGTGTTTGAACGTGAGGCCATACCGCTGACAGGCGTGGGTGATGATATAGGCTAACAGCTCTTGGTGTGAAAGCCCCATCCACGCGCCTTGCTGAAAAATAAAGCTGTTTTGTTCCATGCCGCTGATCGGATTAAAATCTGTAAACAGAATTTCCCCCGTTTCGAGCAGCCAGCCATCCATCCGGGTGAAGTCCCGCATTCCAAAAGCGGTGAATAACTGTTCGCCAAGATGCCGAATTTTGTCAATCGTCGCATCCTCAAACTGGGGCGGGCAAAGCCAGTGGGTGTTCGCCGTGGGCAAATATTTGCGGCGATAATCAAACAGTTGATTTTGATCGTAACTGATCTGAATTTGACTGGGTACCAGAGCAACGGGTTTTCCCCGCCTGTTCTGAAGGACAATCAGGGTAAATTCTTTGCCTTTGAAAAAGGGCTCAACCAAGGCTTGATCGCACAGCTTTTCGGTAAAAATAGTTTGCACAGCCTGCGCTGCGTGCATGGGAGATTGTACCGACATCACCCCGATGGAAGATCCACCAGCAGCAGGCTTTACCACGGCGCGGTCTAACTGATGCGTGTCAAAAAAACGGTGGATTTTTTGCGCTTGATTTGGATCATTTTTAGTGAGCTCTAAAACAGGATAGGTTGGAAATCCGGTCTTTTCCAAAACTTTACGAGCGTTTGGCTTGTGATACATTCTATCACAGACCTCACTTGAAGGACCGATGTAGGGAATCTGATTCTGTTCCAGCAACCCTTGGAGAGCGCCATCTTCTCCGAACGTGCCGTGAATGGCTGGAAAAACCAAATCAACTTCTTTGAGGCTTTGAACGAACTCTTGTTCAGAAAGTGCCTGGGCGATGGTTTCAAGCTTAAAATCAAAATCCATGGGCGTATTTGAATACAAGTGAACCGGCGAAAGCTGGTAAAATTTTAAGTCGGGCGCGACATAAAAAAGACGGATTTGCTCAATAAGTGGGGTGAGATGATCAACAACAGATCGCGCTGAATTAAGAGAAATACCCCTTTCGGCTGAAGGGCCCCCACAGATAATTGCAAGTCGGTTTAAAAGCTGAGTCATCATTTTAATCTTACTTCTATCGCAAGACATGCGGCTATGCAAGATTCTCTCGTGAAAGTTTGGATCCCTTTAAGTAGTTTGATAAATTTTGGAGTAATATTTAAATAATAATGACAGAAATTTACTAAATATTATTATTTGTTCAGCTAGTCTTATAGGTGTGTGGAGGGAGGATGCTTATGCGCTCATTATTTAAACAAGGCCTATGCAGCCTGATTGTATCCATGAATTTAAGTGGTGGTTCTCCTGAGCCGCGCCCGGATGGTTCAGAATTTTTAGGAGGCTTGCCGCGATTGTGGATGATGCCAACTTTTAGCGTTGGCCATCCTAGTGAAAAGTTGAGCCAGAGGTCCTTTCAACCTTTTAGTTGTTTGCGTCAAGATTATGAGGAACGTTTACAAGCTTTGCCTTCCCTCGTTGAACAGGTGAGAGACAGCGATGTTTCTGATGATGAGTATGGAACGCCAATTAATAGTCCCGTGAAAGATGGTGGTGTTGGTCTGGATACTACCCCTCAAATTTACGCCTACTTTAGTGGTGGTGGGGCAAAAGGCTTGCTACAAGCCAGTGCGCAACGGGCGATATGTGAGGAAACAGGCATTAAGCTGAGAGACTTATATGACGCTGTTGCCGGCACATCTGTTGGTGCCATTTTAGGAGCGGCTTCGGCTTTTGATGTTTTATCTGCTGAGGATTGTGTAAATTTTTTTAAAGAGGAAGTGCCAGGAGTATTTCCCGCCTCCCTGTGGAATAAATTCATTACCATGGGTGGATTTGCAGCGCCGGTTTATTCAAGAGAGCCCCTGGATCTTATATTGCAGGATAAATTTGGGGATAAAAAATTGTCAGATGCCAGGATTCCTTATGCTGCTGTGAGTGTGTTGCAATATCAAGATCCGTATGGGTTTTGGAGCAACCCAGTGTCGCATATTTTTAATTCAAAAATAGCCATTGAGAACCTGCTTTTGCATGATACGCACATGTCTCATGTGTTGGCGGCAACCTCTGCAGCGCCCTCCTATTTTCGAAGCCCTGAGTGGGAGTATGCAGGAAAAAAAGCGCGTGCCTTAGATGGCGGGCTTGTTGCCAACTCGCCAGATAATGAGGTTTTGCTGCTGGCGTACGAACATTATCAAAAATTAGGGTCAGATGACATTGTTTTGCTGTATCGAACCGGTGGATTAGATCCAAAATTAGAAAAAAAACCGGGATTTATCACCAGATCCTTAAACCGAATTAGTCCGTTTAGAAGAGGGGGACTCTATGAACATGCGGGATCGGTTTTTCATAGTTTTATGGATAGTGGCTTAGCAGAGGGCAATGCTCGTAGGCTTGCAACATCACTGGGTATTAAAGAAGAGAATATTTTCACTTTAAATGCTGATCTGAGTGATACTGACATGGCCCGTGTTGATGTGCCTTTTATAACAGAGCTTGAAGAAAAAGGAGGTGGTATTATTGAAGCGATGGAGCATGGGCAGCGAGATAGGCTTCTGAACGCCGTCCGCACGCGCGCTGAAGCAAGATAAAGAATAGCTTTATTTTTGAGTCAGAGATCTGAGCGCGATGACCATGATGCCAACCCCGGCGAGAACATAGCAATAGCCCACATGGCCTATGACATCAAGGGGGGATACTTGGCCCAGACGACTGGCCAATAACACTTGGGCGCCGTGGGGGAGGACTCCTTGGACAACACATGAGAAAACGCTAAGTAGGGTTGCCGAGTGGGCCGCGCTTAGCCCAGATTTCTTTGCCATTTTTTCAACAATGACACCAATGATTAAAATCGATATCACGTTATTGGCAACGGCAGCAGTTATCAGAGAAATGATGGTCACAATGCTTAGGGAAATATAAACTTGGGTGTGTTTTTGACCAGTGTTGATTTTTTCTAAGCGCTGTAAAAGAGGGGCAAATCCGCCTTGCGATTGAATCAGTCCCATCAAACCACCGAGCAGTAGTGAGAGCACCATGATTTCATTCATGCTGGCAAATCCTCGATAAATGTCTTGGGTGAATTGGAGTAAGGTATAGTCAGACGGCTCAATGATGCCAATCAAGCCGGCAACGATTGTTCCCAATCCTAATACCAGAAAAACATTCATTCCTGATAAAGCAAAGACGATAACAGCTAAATAAGGAATCAATTTGATGGTGTGAAAATCGGTTGAAAAGGGCGCTGAAACGGTGGGCTGAAAAACAACCACAAGACCAAGATAGAGCGCAGCGGCAACCAGGGCAATGGGCGCATTGGCGGAAAACTTCTTTTGAGCGGTGGTTTTTTGAGTATGAACGGCTGCCAACGTTGTATCGGAAATCAGAGATAAGTTGTCCCCAAACATCGCGCCACCAATGACAATACCGAGCGTTAAAGAAATGTCTGTCCCCGTTGATTGAGCAAGGCCGATCCCGATGGGGCTGACAGCGGCCACCACCCCCATGGACGACCCCATGGCAAAACCGATTGACGCGCTGAGGATAAACAGGGAGGGAAGTAAAGCTTTTGATGGCAACAACGTCATGATGAAGTGCACCAGATCATCGATACACCCGACTGCTTGAGTGACCACGCCGAACGCTCCGGCGAAAATATAAATCATGCACATGGTCAAAAGCGTTTGGTTGCTCATTCCTTGGAAGATGTGTTTCAGGCGCTTTTCAAAGGGGCCCCGGGACATGAGCAGAGCCCAGATCAGAGCAGGTAAAATCGCAACGGAGGGGGAAATTTGATAAAAGGCGTTCGGAACACCGTTGGCGCTTAGGTATAAGCCGCCTCCTAAGAACAGAATGACGAAAATAGCAATGGAAAACAGCATTAAGTAAGATCGCACTTATATCTCCTTTTGTTGCTTAATCATTTTTATGCAGCTCTCTTTCTGTGTAAGAATTCTAGAGTCAACTTTACACAAGGTTATAGGCTTTAGGTATCAATAACATACCCTATTTTAATAGTTTTCCGAGGCCTTATGTTGATTTTATGATTCAAAAAGAGGTTCACCGTTACAGAGCATACCCTCGTAATAGCTGATAGTCTTTGAGAACTTTGAAGAACTGATCGGTGGTCTGAGCATCTGAAGAGGTATCCGGATGATATTTTTTAGCCAGAAGTCGATAGCGTTTTTTAAGTTCTGTTGAGGTAAAGGGATAATTTAATTCAAACCTTCTCAAGGCTTGATGAACGGTTTCAGGAATATCAGATACCGGGGTGTTGGCTGATTCTTGACTGAAAAGATCATAAGGATTGGTTTGCCAGTATTTTTTTTGATCTTTATATCGTGTGCCAAAGAGATGCCGGGGGCGCCGCCATGTAAGATCAATATCATTTTCGCGGGCGACCTGTTCAGGGCTCATACCTTTGTAATAATTCCAGTTGGCATTATAATTGGCGATGTGCTTAGTACAAAAGTAGAGATAATCATGTAAAGTTTCTCGGCTTTTGGGCGCCCTATGTTCACCCGGTTGAGTGCAACCTTGATGAGAGCACAATAGTTTATTGGCTTCTTCGGCAGAAGCGGTATAATTTAAGGTGAAAAACTTATCTTTGTTAGGAGCCATAACCTGAACTATAATCGGGCTGAATGCGCTTTTCAAGATAGCACGCTGTTGGATTAAAAAATGATGACTCAAGATCTTAAAAAGCCAGTCGAAGATATCATCAAAACACGCTTAAGTCAGGCGCTTGATTTGGTTTACTTAGACGTTGAAAACCAAAGTCATTTGCACGCCGGTCATCAAGCAATGAAAGATGTCTCACATCAGGAATCTCATTTTAAGCTGAGCTTATGGGCAAGCGAGTTTGAAGGACTCAGGCTTTTAGATAGACAGCGACTGGTTTATAAAATTTTAGATGATTTGATTCCAAGGCCCATCCATGCAGTGTCTCTTAAAATTCAAATGAAAGGGTTGATTTTAAGTAAGAGTCATTTATGTATTGTAAATGAAAGGTAAATGATATGACATACACGTTGTTAACTGTACCAAATCCAAAATTACGCATCAAAGCGGACCTGGTTGATGATTTCGGCCCGGAAACATCTAGCTTGGTTGATGGAGCTATTGAGCTTATGTACAGAGAAAACGGCGCGGGTCTTGCTGCCCCCCAGTTTGGGATCCATAAAACATTTTTTGTTATGGATATTTCTGATAAAGAAACACGTGAGGGGGAGCATCTTCAGGTTTTTATTAACCCCCAAATCACGTATATGTCTGATGAAATGGTTACTTTAACAGAGGGGTGTTTGTCGCTTCCAGGTGTGAGTGCTGAAGTGACCCGCCCAGAAAAGATCCGTGTTCAGTATTTAGATCGGGACTTTAAAGAGCATGAAAATGACTTTTGTCACTGGCAGGCGCGGTGCATTTTGCATGAGTATGACCACCTTGTCGGTAAGCTTTATATTGATCATTTGTCTCCCCTAAAACGGAAGATGTTGCTCAATAAATCCATCCGTTACCAGCGTGAACAGGAAAAAGAATCTCAATCCGAATGACGCAAAAACCACGCTTGATCTTTATGGGCACCCCCGCGTTTTCAGCCAGGATTTTAGAATCACTTATTCACTCTCAAAACTACACCATTGCATCCGTCTATACTCAGCCGCCACGCCCCCAAGGTCGTGGAAAGAAAGTGACCAAAAGCCCCGTCCATCGTCTTGCCGAGCTGTATGATTTGCCGGTTGAAACGCCGATTTCTTTAAAGCCCAAAGCAGATCAACTTCACTTTAAGGAGCTTGCGGCTGATATGGCTGTGGTGGTGGCTTATGGGTTACTGTTACCCAAAGAAATTTTAGAAGCCCCCCGTTTGGGCTGTATGAATATTCATACATCTCATTTGCCGCGCTGGCGTGGGGCAGCGCCTATTCAACATACGATTTGGGCCGGAGATACAAAGACAGCGGTTTGTTTTATGAAGATGGATGAAGGTCTTGATACGGGGCCCATTTATCAGATGATGCCGATTCAACTTACGGGGCAGGAAACCAGCGCAGATCTTTATTGGGAAATGGAGCGTTTGAGTATTGAGGCTTTAGCAGACGTCTTACCTAAAATTTTATCCAATCAACTGGAGCCGAAACCCCAATCCACTCAGGGACAGAGTTATGCGCCGAAAATTACCAAAGAAATGGCAAAAATAGATTGGCATCAATCGGCCGTTGATATTGAACGCCAAGTGCGGGCGATGAACCCAAATCCGGTTGCTTGGTTTCGCTATGAAGATCAGAAATTAAAACTCTATCAAGCTCATGTGATCGATGACCATGTTTGCGCGCCCCATCAAAAACCAGGAACGATTCTCTCTGACAGTTTTGATATTGCCTGTGGTGCAGGAATGATACGACCGGTTATCCTGCAAAAGCCAGGGGGAAAGCCGATGAATCGAGATGACTTTTTGCGCGGTTTCAAAATTCACCCTGGCACTCAGGTCAAGTAATGACACGTTATAAACTAACCCTTGAATATGACGGCACATCCTATTCGGGGTGGCAAAAGCAAGAGAATGCTCCAACCATTCAACAAACCATCGAAGAGGCTTTTAAACAATTTTTAGGCCGGTCTGTTGAAGTAGTTGGATCCGGGCGAACAGATGCGGGCGTTCATGCCCTGGGACAGGTGGCTCATGTGGATGTTGAGGGGGAGAAATGGAATTGTGATACGTTAATGTCAGCAACAAACCACTTTTTGAAAAATACTGGTATCGCTGTTGTATCGATTGAGCCGACCTTAGATCAATTTCATGCCCGCTTTGATGCCAGAGAGCGGCATTATTATTATCACATCCTCAATCGATGTGCGCCGCTTACATGGCAACGCACCCAAGCGTGGCAGGTCTATCAAGGGCTTGATTGTGACGCCATGACAGCGGCTGCCGTATGCTTGATGGGACATCATGATTTTAGTAGTTTCCGCGATAGTCAATGCCAGAGCCTTTCCCCTGTCAAAACTCTGAACAAAATAATGATTACCCGGCAAAAAGAGAGCCTTTTTGTCTATGTATCGGCGCGCTCTTTTTTGCACCATCAAGTACGTATCATGGTCGGCACGTTGGTTGAAATTGGTCGCGGAAAATGGCGCCCTTCTTACATTCAAGATATTCTCGATGCTAAAGACAGGCGTGCAGCTGGGCCCACAGCACCTGCCCAAGGTCTTTACTTTGAACGGGTTGACTATTAGATTGCTTTACAAATACTATTAAAAATCGCATAATCTCGGCTTATTTCATGTTGAAATTATAGAGGTAAATTTTTGATGAGAGACTATATTAACCTTGGAATTATTGTTCTTTTAGCGGTTGTTTTTTGGTATATACCTGTGCCCTCTGGTTTGACAGAGCATGCCTGGCACCTTTTTATTATATTTATCGCAACGATTGTTGCCATTATCTTTAAACCGCTTCCCCTTGGTGCATTGATTACGCTGTCAATTTCCTCGGCCTGTTTGACGGGTGTTCTGACTATCCAGGATGCCTTATCTGCTTATGGTAAACCGATTGTTTGGCTGATCTTGTTTGCGTTTTTTATTGCCCAGGCTTTGACTCTTACGGGTTTGGGACAGCGGATTTCGTATCATATTTTGGCGCGGTTTGGGCGGAGCCCGTTGGGACTTGCGTATAGTTTTGTTTTAACGGATTTAATCTTGGCGCCTGCTATACCCAGTAATACAGCGAGAGGGGGTGGTATTATCTACCCCATTATTAGGTCTTTGATTAATGCTTTTGACGGCAACCGCGTTACCCCTGATAAAAAAGGAGCGCTGGGGCCCTTTTTAATCAAAAGCGCATTTCAAGCAAATATCATCACCAGTACCATGTTCTTAACAGCGATTGCGGGTAACCCGTTTGCGGCTGATTTTGCAGCCCAGCAAGGGATAGAGCTTTCCTGGGGTAAATGGGCCTTGGCCGGAAGCTTGCCTGGTTTGATCTGTTTGGCCTTGATTCCGGTGATCATTTATCCCTTCTTGAAACCGGAAAAACTTGAATCGGTTGATGCTCGGCAAATGGCCAAAAAGGAATTAGGGCACATGGGCCCCATGGATCAAAAACAGAAGATTCTCTCCTTTATTTTTGCTGGATTGTTATTGATGTGGGCGGGTGGCGCCTCATACGGCATTCATGCCACCCTTGCAGCGATGATTGGGATTGTTCTGCTGGTGATGGCTAAGGTTATTAGCTGGGATGATATGATTAAAGAGAAGTCAGCTTGGAATACGTTTGTTTGGTTTGGGGCCTTGATTATGTATGCCCATGAAATCAGCAAGTCTGGCATCATCGATTGGTTTGGGGCAGGCGTGGCTGATCTTGTTGCCACCCAAAGTCCTGTGATGGCGTTTGTGATTATTTCGGCTGTTTATTTTTACACGCATTATTTCTTTGCCAGTACAACGGCTTTAATCAGCACCATGTTTGGCGTATTCTTAGCTGTTTTGATCAACAAAGGGATTGATGGGTTTCAAGCGGCTATGACGTTGGCTGCGTTTAGTTGCTTGTCGTCATGTATTACCCATTACGGGACAGGATCTGCCCCTGTATATTTTGGAGGGAATTACTTGACGGTCAAAACCTGGTGGAAAATTGGGTTTGTCCTTGGATTGTTTTACATTGTTGTTTGGTGGGGAGTTGGAAGCCTCTGGTGGCAACTGCTGGGCTTGGGCACAAGTCCTTTTCTCATGGGATGACCATTTAAAAACACCTTCTAAATTTTTGGTTTTTAATGCGACAAGTAGCATTGGAAGATCGATTTCTCTGCCCTTGAATTTTGACTCTCTCCTTCCTATTTTGAGTATTGATTTGGATTTAAATCCCCATCTTAAATTTAAAAGAGGAAAAAATGAAAACTCTTCTCTCCTTTGTTGCGCGCCATATTTTTGTATGGATGTTTTTGGTTTACGCTCAAAATGTTTTATCTCAAAGTTCTGATGATTTTGGGCATGATGATCTGCCCGTTCAAGGTTTTGTAAACCAAGTTCCAGCGGGCATTGAAGAGCCAGCCGTTCTTACTCAACCAAATGTTGTAAACAACAACGCCCTTCCTGATATTTTTGTTCACCCGCTTCAGCCGGTTGATGTTGCCTGGGAGAGGCGTCTAAGGAAACAGTCTATACAGGATCAAGGCAAGCGCCTTGATGGATTATTAGAAATGAAGACATCACATTTGCAAGCATGGGTGCGTGATTTTCATTTTTATCTGTGCCCACTGCTGGGTGATGCGTCTATGAGATTCAATCAAAGAATGAATAACTCTGTTGAATTAGGTTTTGGAGAAACATGGACCCAGCGTTATCAATCAGACCATAGCCGAACACGTTCATTAGATGCTATTTTAGAGTTGCCGCAAAAAAAACTTGCGGTGAAAGTCAGGCGCTTAAGCAATGAATATGCGCTTTACCAAAAGAACAACGCTGTCGCTATTGCAGCATAACAGTCTACAGAACATTATCTAACCAAGTATTTAGGCTTAGACGAAGGAAAGAGTTTTACTTAGCAACGAAGCACTGGCCTTTGTCTGCTTTGATTTTATTGCAGAAGGTAGCTGCTTGATCATGGGTGGGGAAAGCACCCACTTGAACACGGTAGAAGGTGCCTTTGCCAGGGATTGTTTTGCTATCAATCATCATTTTTTCGCTAGAAACTAACTTTTTGTGTTTGCGTTTTAGAGAATTCCAAGCCATCTCAGCACGTTTTTTATTGGGAAAAGACGCCAACTGCACCCGATAAACTTTTTCACGTTTGTTAGCCTGTTTAGGCGCTGGTTTCATAACGGGATTTGATGGGGGTGTTGCAACAATAACCGGTTCTTCAACAACAACTTTTTCGATGACAGGCGTGATTTCTTCAACGGTAAGCGGCTGCTTGGTTCTTTCCTCGGTATTTACAGGCGCAGTTCTTTGAATGATTTCCATGGGTTTTTCTGGATCGTTGCTTAAAACCACTTCTTCTTCCGGTTCAACCACGGCTCTATTTTTGCCCAACAAATTTTCATAAACGACTTTGTCTTGATGTGGGAATTGTACGCCGCCTGGATTTGCTGGTTTTTGTTTTAAAGGAAGTTCTTCACGCCCAATCACATAGTGCTTGTTGTTTTTTTGAGCGCTTGGATAAAAAAGATAATATAAAATGACCAGCCCGATAACGCCTGCTAGAACTGCCAATGCGATGGTGAACCACTTGGACGTTAAGATGGATTCTTTTGTGCTGCGTGCTTCGTATGAAGATTCGTTCCAGATGGGATCAGACATGGTTTGAAGTCCTAATTATTAACACATTATATTGGCAAGTTATTGCTTGCACGTCAAGACTGACTTTATCCTTTCCTGTTTCAACCACTCAATGAGCTTCAGCCCAATTTTGACCCGTGCCGGCATCTACAACCAATGGCACAGAGAGGCTGGCTTGTTGCTCCATCAGTTTTTTTGTTTTTTGGATGAAATCTTCAACCTGATCAGGGCGTACTTCAAAAATGAGTTCATCGTGCACCTGTAAAAGCATATGCGCATCAAAATGATACTGCTCTATCATGTGGGGTATTTTAGCCATGGCCCGCTTGATGATATCTGCATTGGATCCTTGGAGAGGGGCATTGATGGCTTGTCGTTCCGCATAGTTCTTCATCATCGGATTTTTAGACGTAATATTAGGAACGTAACAAGGTCGATCAAACAGCGTTTTGACATATCCATGATGGCGGGCTTGTTCAATGGTGTGTTCCATATACAGGGTGATACCGGGATATTGCTCTTTGTACCGCTTGATGTATTCATTGGCTTCAGACATACCAATGTTCAGTTGACGGGCTAGACCATAGCCACTAATTCCATAGATGATACCAAAGTTAATGGCCTTTGCTTGACGCCGTTGCTCTTTCGATATCTCTGCATAGGGCACATCAAAAACCTGACTTGCTGTCAGGCAATGAATATCTTGATTGGCTCTGAAAGCATTTTGCAAAACCTCAATGTGGGCCATATGGGCGAGGAGTCTGAGTTCGATTTGTGAATAATCCAAAGCCACCAGCGTGTAGCCAGAAGCTGGAATAAACGCTTGCCGAATTTGTCGGCCTATCTCTGTGCGAATGGGAATATTCTGAAGGTTTGGATTTGTCGAAGAAAGCCGACCTGTCGAAGTTAAGGAGAGGGTGTAATTGGTATGAACACGCCCTGTTTGGGGGTTGCACTCACGCAACAGTCCTTCAACATAAGTTGATTTCAATTTGGAAAATTGCCGCCACTCCAGAACGTCTTTGGCAATTTGATGGCCGTCATAGGAGAGTTTTTCGAGCGCATCAGCGCCGGTTGCATAGGCGCCTGATTTTCCTTTCTTGCCTCCAGGTAAACCAAGCTCTTCGAATAAGACAATGCCAAGTTGTTTGGGGGAGCCGATGTTGAAGGGCGCGGCCGTTTGAGCATAAACTTTTTGCTCGAGTCCGATCATTTCATGATCAAATTTTTGCCCGAGTTTGGTAAGTAATGCTTGATCAATGGTAATCCCGCGGCGTTCCATTTGAAGAAGAACCGAGATCATAGGACGATCAACAGTATAATAAGGCGTATAGAGATGATGTGAAAAGAGCTGCGTTTGATATAGCTTCCATAGCCTTAGGGTATAATCAGCATCTTCAGCAGCATAGGTAATGGCCTGGTCGATGGGAACTTTGGCAAAGCTTTCGGCCAACCCTTTTCCGACCAAATCTTTGAAGCCGATCATGGGGTGATCAAAATACTTGCTGATCAGCTCATCAAGACTTTTTCCTCCAGATTCCAAGAGCGCTGCCATGATGAGGGTATCGTCAACAGGGTTAACATGAATGCCGATATACCCTAGAACATGGGCATCAAATTTGGCGTTATGCGCAATCTTAAGAATAGTGGGATCTTCGAAAAGGGGTTTTAATATCTCTACAACTGTTTGGATGCTGAGTTGCTGATTTGTCTGTTGGTTTAAAAGGGTGCTCTCTGTTTGATGAGCGAGGGGAATATAGCATGCTTCACCCTCAGAAATGGCCAGCGATAAACCAACAATTTTGTCATGGTGCACATCAAGACCTGTGGTTTCTGTATCAAAAGCAACATAGCCCATTTTCTTGACCTTAGCAGCCCAAGAGCGCAAGGCCTCTTCAGTTGTAATCCCGCTGTAATTTGCTTTAACTTTAGGCTTGGCAGGAGTGGGGAGTGCCTCCGATTTTCTGTTGACTTGGAGGCGCGCTTTAATTGATTTAAATCCTTGCATGTCTAAAAACTCGGCCAATTTTTCTTCATCCATTGGACCTTGAACAAGATTATCAATCTCCCTTAAACTTGGAATATCTCCACAGAGTGAAACCAATTCACGCGATAGCTTGGCTTGAGCAAAATTATTCCTTAGCGTTTCTCGCCGTTTGGGTTGTTTGATTTGATCTAAGTTTTCAAATAAAGCATCAAAACTTCCAAAATCATTGATAAGCGTTGCAGCGGTTTTGGGGCCAATGCCTGGCACACCAGGCACATTATCAGAACTATCCCCAGCCAGCGCTAGAACGTCTCGAACTTTTTCAGGTGGGACATTGAATTTTTCAAACACTTGTTTTGGATGGATGTAGGTGCTTTTCATGTGATCATACATGGTGACATTCTCTGAAACCAATTGCATGAGGTCTTTGTCAGAGGACACGATGGTGACATGATAGCCTTGTTGTCTGGCTTTGTGGGTATAGGCTGCGATGAGATCATCTGCTTCGTAGCCTTCTAGCTCTAGCGTTGGGATTTGAAAAGCGTCACAGGCCTCTCGCATTAGGGGGAATTGGGGCACAAGATCTTCGGGGGCTTCACTTCTATTGGCTTTATAGTCAGGATAAATGGCATGGCGGAAATTCCGGCGTTTACTGTCAAAGACCACCGCTATGTGATGGGCTTTTAAATTTTCCCTTAAGTTTAAAATCATGTTGGTAAAACCTAAGACGGCGGAAATAGGTGTGCCATCAGGCCTGGTTAAGGGAGGTAAGGCATAATAAGCCCGAAAAATAAAGCCCGAGCCGTCAATCAGAAAGAGGTTCTTGGGGGTGTCTGCCATTAGAGGGGTGCCTTTTTAAAGATTAACTTGCGATGAATGTGGCTCAAAAAAACCCATTAAAATTTATTCATTTAAGGTGTACTATGACCATAAAAACGATTCAAGTATGTCGACACAATTAGTTTGGTTCCGCAACGATTTAAGATTAAAGGACAACCCTGCTTTCTATCAGGCTGCCAATCTTGGCCCCGTTTTAGCTGTGTATATCGACAGTTGGCCCCGGCCCGATGGCAGTAACAGCACATGGTGGCGGCACCAAAGTTTACTCAAGCTTCATCAAGACCTGAAAAAGCAAGGGGGTGGACTGGTGTATCTTAAGGGAGAGCCTGAAAAATGGATCCCCCAAATAGCCAAAGAGTATAATGTTTTGGGCATTCATTGGAATCGGCTCTATGAAAAGCCAGCCATTGAGAGAGATCAACGGTTGAAGCAGTCTCTGAAAGAGTTGGAGGTTGATGCTCATTCTTATAATGGCTCTCTGTTGTTTGAGCCGTGGACGGTTCAAACCAAACAAGGCGACTTTTTTAAGGTCTTTACCCCTTTTTGGAAAAACTGCCTTGAGCATGAAGATCGAATCGGCCCTGATTTGCCTGCGCCTGACAAAGTTGAATTTGCCAAACATTCACTGGAAGAGATTTCTATCAAGGTTGATGTGAAATGTCCAACGTCTGATCGCGTGGGCGATCCTGATGAAAAAGCAGCCTGGGAGAAGCTTGAAATGTTTGTTGAGGATCGTCTTGAAAATTATGCCACAGGACGCGATATGCCAGCTGAAAAATCAACATCAGAGCTTTCAGCATACCTACGATTTGGCAACATTTCACCCAGACAGATCTGGCATTATGTGCGCAACAAAGCCAGTGGCAAAGCCATGCATAAGTTTTTATCCGAAGTTGGTTGGCGTGAATTTTCTTATAATTTACTTTATCATTTTCCTGAACTTGGCAAAGTAAACTATCAGTCTAAATTCAATGCTTTCCCTTGGCGTCAAAAGGAAGACTATCAAGAAGATTTGAAACGCTGGCAGCAAGGTAAAACAGGTTACCCATTGGTGGATGCCGGCATGCGTCAACTTAACCAATCAGGCTATATGCATAACCGGATTCGAATGGTGGTTGGGTCTTTTTTAACGAAGAATCTCCTGATTCCATGGCAAGAGGGGGAGGCCTATTTTTGGGAACATCTCTATGATGCAGATCCCGCTAGTAACACCGCAAGTTGGCAATGGATTGCTGGATCAGGCGCCGATGCAGCTCCTTATTTTCGGGTCTTTAATCCTGTCTTGCAAAGTAAAAAATTTGATCCAGAGGGTGCTTACATCCGCTCATGGGTGCAGGAGTTGAAAGGCATTGATGACGCTGTGATTCACGCGCCCTGGGAAAAGGAAAGTGATATTCAAGAAAATTATAAGGTTGTTCTGGGGAAAGACTACCCTAAACCCATGGTTGATTTGAAAGCGACGCGCGATCGCGCACTGTCAGCTTATGAGAAAATTAAAGAAAATGCTGACAACTGATGAAAGAAAAATGGCGTAAGCAGTATCGGAACCAAAGGCGTATCTTTCAGGAAACCGCTCCCAATCTTCACAAAGACTATAGCTTAGAGATTGCGAAAAAGCTGACGCAGATTTTGCCTGATGAGGGACTGGTTGCGAGCTATCTTGCCTTTGATGCTGAGGTGGATTTGACATGGATCAATGCGTCTTTGATGCAGCAAAATCGGCTACTTCTTCCTGGTGTGCATGATTCTTATCAGGCGCTTCACTTTTTCCACGTGACAGAAAAAACGGCCTTTAAAACATCTTCTCATGGCATGCAAGAGCCCAAGTCAACGGATAACGCTTTATGGCCGGATGTTGTTCTGGTGCCGCTTGTTGCCTTTGGCCCCACAGGCGTGCGTTTAGGGTTTGGTAAAGGGCATTATGACCGCACCTTTTCAAAGGTGGAGAAACGACCTACTCTTATTGGCATTGGTTTTTCAATGAGTTATTGCTCAGCCTTAACTTCAGAGACGCATGATATTCCTTTGAACATGGTTGTTACAGAAAAGAGGGTTCATACTTATTAAGGATTTTTTTGCTGATTTGAATTATTTCTGGTACCGTTGGGGCCACAAGTACTAAGAGAGAATATGAAAATATTGGTTTGTGGTGATGTGGTTGGTAAGTCAGGTCGTGAGGCGATAAAGTCTTATATACCAGAACTACAAAAGAAACATAGCCTTGACCTCATCATTGTAAATGGTGAAAACGCCGCCCATGGGTTTGGCCTTAATCAAAAAATTTGCCAAGAATTCTATGATTGTGGCGTTGATGTGATTACAACCGGCAACCATGTGTGGGATCAGCGAGACTTTGCTCATGATATCGAGAACAATCCTACCGTCATTCGTCCTTTAAATTATCCTCAGCAAGCACCTGGCAAAGGATATGTGGTTCATAAATTGGCCTATGGAAGAAAAGTTTTGGTTATTAATGTGATGGGTAACTTGTTTATGGATAGCCTGAACCTTGCTTTTCCAGCCGTTGAAAATGTTGTTAACTTTTATGATCTTGGAAAAGATGTTGCCGCTACAATTGTTGATGTACATGCTGAGGCAACCAGTGAGAAAAATGCCATGGGCTATTTTTTGGATGGCCGTGTGTCTGCTGTTGTTGGAACGCATACGCATATTCCTACATCTGATACAAGAATTTTACCAAGAGGAACGGGGTACCAAACGGATTTAGGCATGTGCGGTGATTACAATTCGGTTGTTGGTTTTTGCTCAGAACAGCCTGTGAAACGCTTTCTTAAACATGGACCGACAGAGAGATTGTCACCAGCCGAAGGCCCTGGAACACTGAGTGGTACGTTAATCACCACAGATGATGAAACAGGGTTGTGCCGGGAAATCCTTCCCATTGTTCAAGGGCCCCACCTTATTAATCGATAGGTTTGCATCTGTTTTTTTGTAGGATAAGGCGCTTTCTGATGATAATGTAAACGTTAAAATAGTTGATATTTTAATATCCTCTTGATGAGTAAAGCAGGGACATCGGGCTTATGAAAAAATCTTTCTTTTTTATTTATGTGTTTTTAGTGTTGTTTTTTTCTGTTGTATCTTTAGAGGCTGCCCAAACCCTTGGAGGATTTGGATCAAGCCCTTCTGGTATAATGGGAGGGATGTTTGGCTCATCTGGCCCCCAAAAAAAACCTAAGGTTGTAATGAAGCCGGCTGTTCGGTATGCCATTGAAAATTTTGATATTGGCATTGGTTATAAAAATGGCACACCTAATGTGGTTTCGACGCTTGATTGGAAAAATATACATGTGATGGGTGGAGGGCTTTCAGGGGAGGCTGAAGCCATGGGCATTCCAGTGATCTATGAAGTTTTTTATGGTGTGCTGCGCAAAAAAGGAAAAATGATTGATCGGGATTATTCAGGGAGTAATAAAACACTGATGTGGTCGGAGTCTCAGAGCAAAGTTGTAGGATCGGCACTAGATGGAAGTGTGGGGGCTGCTTTTTTAGATGCGGATCAATTTAGAGCGCTTGCTGGGGCATTCTATACAAGCCGTGATTATGAAATGCGTGATACAAAACAAACGGTCTCGAGCCAAGCCAATTATAATATTTTCCCGAATAATGGGGCCAACAACGCCCCTCCTGCTGTTGGGACAGTATTCAGTGGAAAGCGTGGCACTTATAAAATGAAAATTTATGGCCCGTGGGTCGGGGGAGATATGAACTTGGAAATTAGCAGTAACGTTAAAGGACAAGGCCTACTTAAGCTGATGTATGGTTGGTTTAAAGGAAATGGTAAATGACCAAGTCACTCTTATCGTGATTCTAGCAATACCTATGGCGGGGAAGCCAAAGTTGGGGTAACCGCTCAACTCACGCAGACTTTTAACATGTCAGCAGATGTTGGTATGAAATACTTTAAGATTAAGCGCGGGTCCGTCAAAACCAATCAGCAAACGTTAGGGGACTATTTTCGCGGTGGAACGTTTAAATCCTATTCAGCTGCACTGGGCGGCACCGTCAAACTATAGTTTTAAATGATATAGTCAGCCTGATGGCTCAGGCTGACTAAAAATCGCCTAACAATTTCTGAAGACATTTGAATGGCAATAAATAGCACAATAAAAGAGAGATCAATGCCTCCTGGAGAAGGCACAAATCTTCTTATTTGTACCAGGATCGGCTCAGTAATCGAGGTAAGGAACTGATTGACAGCGGCAAAAAAGTTGCTGTCCGGGCGAATAATTCCAAAAAGATAAAGCCAGCTTAACAGGGCATAGGCGAGCAGCAGGACCTTATATCCAGAGAGAGCAAATAATAAAATCTTTAATAATGGATAGAGTACTGCATTCATGGTGGTTTTAGCGAACGAGAGGGATATCTTCGGCTTCAATTGCTTTCATACCCACCACGTGATACCCCCCATCAACGTGAAGGTTCTCACCTGTGACACCAGCACCTAGATCACTTGCTAGGTAGAGGGCAGATCCAGCAATGTCATCCATTGTTGTGTTGCGGCGTAGAGGCGCATTTCTTTGGTTCCACTGAAGAATGTAATTGAAATCACCAATTCCTCTAGCCGCCAATGTCCGCATGGGGCCTGCTGAAATAGAGTTAACTCTGATTTGGTATTCTCCAAGGTCGGCCGCAATATATTTTACGCTTGATTCAAGAGCAGCTTTTGCAACACCCATAACGTTGTAGTTGGGCATCACTTTCTCAGCACCATAGTAACTCATGGTTAAGAAGCTTCCACCCTTTTTCATAAGGGGATAAGCACGTTGACAGACAGCTGTGAAAGAATAGCATGAGATATCTAATGCAGTGTTAAAGTTGCCGCGGCTTGTATGGCAGTATTTGCCTTTGAGTTCGTTTTTATCAGAGAAAGCAATCGCGTGAACAACAAAATCAAGTTCACCCCATTTTTGCTGAATGTTTTCAAATGTTTGGTCAATGTCAGCGTCATTGGCAACATCGCAGCCAATGATATAATCTGATCTAATGCTTTCTGCCAGGGGTTTGACCCGACGCAAAAGTAGATCATTTTGATAGGTGAATGCAAGCTCGGCGCCATTTTCGGCAAAAGCTTTAGCGATGCCCCATGCAATTGAAAATTCGTTAGCAACCCCCATAATGAGGCCGCGCTTACCTTTAAGAAGTTGATGATTCATAGAAGTTCCTACTTAACAAAGCCTTATAATAAATATGGGATTTAACATAGCAGACTTGAATTGAAATTAAAATCTGTTTAGCAAATATTTTTAATAAACTCAATACTGAATCCGGGCTTTTGCTGGAATAAGCTTCAGGATGCTGTATCCTAAAATGGCTGAGGCAGATGACCCCAGTAAGATGCTTAATCGTGCCCGATCAAGAATATCAGGATCGGTAAAGGATAAATTGGCAATGAAAAGACTCATGGTAAACCCGATTCCCATCAGTGCTGAGAGACCATAAAAGTGGGACCAGCGAATGTTATCAGGAAGCGTGCAAACACCCAGGAGTTTCGCTATTCTCACACTTCCAAAAACACCAATCTGACTACCAAAGAACAATCCCGCCATGATTCCATAGGTCATGGGATGTGTGAGGTTTTCAATGGAAATATTTGTGAGAGGAATACCGGCATTCGCCAGCGCGAAAAGAGGTAAAATAAAACCCATGACAACGACATGCAGCTTTTTCTCTAACGTGATCAACATAGACTTATTTTGCTTATTGGCTTTTATAGGAATGAAAAAAGCGAACATAATTCCTGCGAGGGTTGCATGAATGCCGGATTTTAGGATCAAAACCCACAACAAGAATCCCAAGGGTATATAAAAGCCTGTGACACCTATGCCTCTTCGGTTCAGGGTCCATAAACCAAAGAGAGGAATTATTGCCCATAGTAAAAAACTTATGTCTAAATGGGGTGTGTAGAAAAAGGCAATGATAATGACGGCAGCAATATCATCAATAATTGCCATGGCTAAAAGAATGATTTTAAGGGATTGAGGCACTTTTGAAGAAACGAGAGATAAAAGTGCAAGTGCAAAGGCGATATCCGTTGCAGCAGGTATGGCCCAACCATTAGCATAGGCTGATGCACTGTCAACAAACAGTTTATAAAGTACAATTGGTATGATAAGCCCTCCCATCGCACCTATCGCGGGGAGTAGTGCTTTTTTGAAAGAGTTGAGTTCTCCTTGTAAGAGTTCCCGTTTGATTTCCAAACCAACGTGCAAGAAAAAAACTGCCATTAATCCATCGTTGATCCAGAGCGATACGGACTTATTAATTGTCACCACTCCCAATGGCAGAGAAAGCTGGGCTGAAAACAGATCTGTATAAAGAGGGCGCCAAGGGCTGTTTTGCCACACAAGAGCAATAATGGTTGAGATAGTTAGCAAGAGGCCCACATTTTTGGGATTATGAATGAATGTTTTGACTGATTGATATTTCATGATTTTATCCTATTTATGACTATTCCTGCATCAGGGATAACAGAGAGTTTAATGCAATTCTTAGCATGTCCATGGTTATTTTTTGACAGCCTATAAATTCTTTCATGAGTTTCTGATACTCCTTGACTTGAGCTTGATCTTTCCAGTTTTCAAAACAATGGGACACAGAGGATTTTTTGGAGGGCATCTTTGATAACACCTGTTTTGTTAATTTAAAATGAGCTCTGTCAAGTTCAGTTTTGATCTGTGTGATATTCTTTTTTCGCCATGGATCATCTGTTCTCAGAAGCTCATTTTTTTCATGGAACCAAGGAAGGTGAAGGAAGCCATTCAGCATAAAAAAGATTTCAGCGACCTTGAGAAAATCATGGTGTTGTTCTTGACTGATTTTTAGAAAAACCCAGGCGTATTTTAGATGACGATTGGCTAAAGCATGATGTACTAATTTTTCAGGAACGCCTTTCTTTAGATAGGCGCCCTTGGCTTTTTCGAGTTCTCTCAGGGAGAGCTTATCGAGTATTTGAGGGAGTTTTTCTCGTAAAGCAGAAATTTTTTGATGGGTGTGTGTGATTGTGGTTTCTAAATCAAAATTTTTCTTTTTATGCACCTCTAAATTTGACACAGCCCATATCACGCAGTAATCCAGTGCCGTCATCAGCTCAAGGGTTAATTTTTGTTGGGAATCAAAGGGGATATTTGCTTTCAGATCATTAATCGCTTGGGAGAGATTTTTGATACTCAGGCTATCTCGAATCAGATAATAATAGAGTAATATAATCTCAGCTTCTGCGTTGGTTATTGACATGATCTCTGTTAGGTAAGACGGACCTTGTTGATTCACAACTTCATTACAGATAGATGTCGTAATGATCTCTTTTTTTAATGGATGCTCTTCTATAGCCCAGAGATACTTCTGAGACAGTGCTTTTGGAAAGTAGTCTTTCAGATTTTTCACAAAATATCTTTGCTCAAAGAGGCAACTTTTTAAAACTTGATCATAGGTGAAAATTTTTCCATAGGCGAGCAAGACAGCGATCTCTGGGCGCGTCAGACCCATTCGCTCATTTTGTCTTTCAAGCATACCATCTGCACTGGGTAAAAATTCTAATTGCCGGTTTAAATAGTCTTTTGATTCTAAAAAACGCATAAAACGTTGTTGCCTACTCAGGACTTTAAGCCCTCTTTCTTGAATAATAGAAATGGCATTATTCTGAGCCGTATTATGAAATAGAACCAATTCAGAAACTTCTTCTTCCATGCCCCTGAGGAGCGTGTTGCGCTGCTGTTCTGTAATTTTTTTCTCAAGGAGAAGTTTGCGAAGAAGGATCTTGATATTAACTTCATAATCCGAGCAGTCAACACCCGCGGAATTATCAATGGCATCAGTATTAACATGTCCGCCTTCAAGCGCAAATTCAATGCGTCCAAGCTGAGTCATGCCCAAATTTGCAGCTTCTCCAACAACTGTACATTTCAGGTCAGATCCATTAATACGAATATCGTCATTGCTGTGATCATTGACACTATCTTGGGTTTCTTGACGGCTTTTTACGTAAGTTCCAATTCCCCCAAACCAGAGGAGATCAACCGGAGCTTTTAAAATTATTTTTATTAATTCATTGGGATTGACTCTTTTTTTTGAAATTTTAAGAGCTTTTTGGGCCTGGGAAGACAGATCAATTTCTCGATCAGAGCGACTGTAAATACCCCCACCCTTGGATAGCATATCCTGATTATAGTCCTGCCATGTCGACCTTTTAAGCTGAAACATTCTTTGGCGCTCATCATAACTTTTCTTGGGATCAGGGTTTGGATCAATAAAGATATGCTGGTGATTAAAAGCGGCAATCAGTCTGATTTTATCAGAGCAAAGCATGCCATTGCCAAAAACATCCCCGGACATATCGCCAATACCAACAACATCAATCGGGGTTTCCTGAACATCAACGCCGAGTTTTCGGAAGTGATGTTGAACGGACTTCCAGGCACTTTTTGCGGTAATGGCCATCTTCTTATGATCGTAACCATTTGATCCCCCTGAGGCAAAAGCATCACCCAACCAAAATTTATTTTCTAGAGCAATCTCATTTGCATAATCAGAAAATGTGGCGGTTCCTTTGTCAGCTGCAACAACAAGATAGGGGTCATAGTCATCATGGCACACAATGTTCTTAGGGTGCTTGGGCTTATCGTTAATCACATTATCGGTGATATCAATCATAACTTGGATCATTTTCTGATAGCACGCGATCCCAAAAGCTTGTTTCTCATCGCGTTCTTCAGGTTTGAATGCTTTCTTGAGAACAAATCCCCCTTTAGCGCCAACAGGAATGATGACCGTATTTTTAACCTTTTGTGCTTTCATCAGGCCTAGAATTTCAGTTCTAAAATCTTCAATCCGATCAGACCATCTCATGCCACCGCGTGCTACCTTACCCGTGCGCAAATGAACGCCTTCAAAGTCTTTGTGATAGACAAAGAGCTCAATCATGGGCTTTGGTTCTGGTAGGAAGTTAATGGAAGCACAGTCCAATTTTATAATTATGGGTGATACAGCCAACTTTCTTTGGAAGTGATTTGTACGAAGACTAGCCTTGATTAGGGTATAAAGCGCTCTAAAGATACTATCTTCTTCAAGGGATTTTAATTTTTTAAGATAACGGTCAATCTTGTAATGAAGGTGATTTAAATTTTGATTTTTAAGACTTGGGTCAAAGCGCTTCTCAAAAAGAGACCATATGATTTGGGTAAACGCTACATTTTCTTTCAAAACAGAAGAAATCAGCCGAAAACTGTAAGGAAACCGTATTTGCTTTAGATATTTGAAATAAGCCCGGAAAACATTAACCTGTGACACAGTCAAGTTGGCATAAAAGATAAGAGAATTTAAGAAGTCATTTTCGTAATAGCCCCTTAGAATAGATTGAACGCCATCCTCGATGTTGCCTAAATGATTTGGGTTTTTGCTCTTGACTTCCTGAGGGATGGAAATAATAAAATCGTGAATCGTAAATAAACAAGCTGTTCCTGCTTTATCAACTGTGTAACTCATTGCAGACTTTATGGTTAGCCCCATGAGTTCAAAAACAAGCATTAACTCTGTTAAAGGCGCCGCAGGTCCTGGATAGTAAATCTTGACTTTATATGTTTGATCCTGATGGAGTTCTAAATGAACGATTTTGTCGCCATCATTTTGAGATTGTAAGCTTTTTCTAGTATCGTAGAGGGCTTCAGTGGGCGTGTGGTGGAGCTGATAGTTTTTTGGAAATGCCTCTGAAAACTCTAATGGAATACCTTTCTCATTGAGCAAAAGGGCCTTGAACCTTTCTGACCAAGATTGTGAAGCTTCTTCAATTTCTTTTTGAAGCTCTTTTGTGTTTAGTTTGGTTTTTTGATCGGATGCTTTTGCAAGAGAAAATGAGATGCGTGCATAGGTGGTATCGGGATCTAAATTTGGTTTGTAGGAGTTGACGTGTGCTTGAAGCCTTTGTTCTAAAATAACTTGAATTTTCTGACGAAGCATATCGCTGTATTTTTGTGTGGGAAGGTAAACATACGCAGAAATCAAATGTCCAAGTGGATCAGGACGAATATAAGTGAGAAAACGATCACGATCTTGGAGTTGTAAAATGTGCCGTACAAGGGAGATTAAATCAGCATCACTGAATTGAAAGAATTCATCGCGGGGCAGTGTTTCTAGAATATGGATGATTGATTTCTGTGTATGGGTGTTTTGATGCGTTTTACTTGCTGCTAAAACGATTTCTAATTTTTGTGAAAGGAGGGGAATGTGCTTAATACTGATATTGTAGGCCGTGGAGGTCAGCAAACCAATAAACTCATATTCCCCAACAGTTTCTCCAGTATTATTAAATTTTTTGAGCCGAATAACATCCATGGGTGTTGATCGGTGGACCCAAGAGCGACTGATGGTTTTGGTGATGATAAAGAGCTCATCTGTTGGTAGAAAGTCTTGCCCTTCATCATTCAGGGTACAATTCAGCTTAAAATAACAAGAACTTTGTGCTTTGGTAATGCCAAGCTTTTGAGTGATTTTTGGGTTTTGATCTTCAAAGATATATTCCCGGAATCCTAAAAATGTAAAATGACCCTGCTCAAACCATTCCAGGAGATTCTTTATTTCACTCAGGAAAGTAGATTTAAAATGCTTTTTACCCAGATCAATATTGCTCTTGGCTTGGGTCATTTTCTTGAGCATTTCTTCCCAGTCTGTAACAGCTAGTCCAACTTGGCTGAGAACATGCTCTAGGCTCAAATGTAATTGTTTTTTTTGCTCTTTTTGAAGGTCCTGATTGATAACAATGATAATCAGAGATTCATTTTCATGTGGCTTTTCTTCGTCTGGCGCAATAAGAGAGAGATTGCCTGTATTGCTTATTTTTCGTCTAAAGATGGGGTGAAAGAAATAATCAGCATTTAGTTGTTCCAGGCGTAGACAGTTTGTAATGGAATCTACCAAAAATGGTTTATCCTGGTTGTGAATTAAAACAGCGGTTTTGTTTTTTGGTTCATGTGAGAGCATTAGAAATTCTATAACAATTTCTTGTGCGGCGGTATTCTTTATGCAGTTGACGCTTTCTGTTAACAGAAGCTCAAGGTCTGCTTTTCCAAGCTCCTCTAAGTCCTCACCACTGGTTGAGGGATCATCAAGCAAAAGAGCTAGTAAATCTTTAGGGGTGCCCGATAGCGATAAATTCTTTAAAAAAATATTTTTAGACGCAGCCCGGGGTTTAGAGTCAGGAAGTGATTTTTTTCTCATCATCAAATAAGGTCATCATTAATTTGTATAAGTGAGGTTATCAAAAAAAAGTGAGAAGGGGAAATATTTGGAGCGGGCGAAGGGATTTGAACCCTCGACCCCAACCTTGGCAAGGTTGTGCTCTACCACTGAGCTACGCCCGCTTAAATATGGCCGGATCATATCACAAAAAAAAGAGGATGCAATCTTTTTGATCCGAGTTTTTTGGTGGGCCCGGTAGGACTCGAACCTACGACAACACCGTTATGAGCGGTGGGCTCTAACCAACTGAGCTACAGGCCCTTTTAGATGCTCATTAGACCAAAGTCCGTTTTAAAGTCAAGAAAATTAGAAGCCTTATAGACATTATGGAAGCATTTTTAATAATTTTTCTTCGCCATTTGAGCACAAAAGATTTAGAATAGAAAAACATTTTTTGAGTAGATTGAATGAAAAAAATCATCCCTCTTTCTTTAATGGTGATGATGGTGTTTGGGGCTACTTCTGTGAAAGCTACAACACCAGTGGAGCTGGCTCTCATTGGCTCTGTGGCCGGTCTTGGATCCTATGCAAAAGACATCGTAGAGGGTGTGCGCCAACAACTTAAAACAGAAAAGGGCAGGCGTCAGGTTCTTTCCTGGATCCGTGATTGTGGGCTGAGTTGTTGGCATGTTTGCGCAGAGCCAAGTTTTGCTGAGCAATTCATCCCAAAAAGAAATATTGAAAGTGCCATGCATAGAGCACTTGTTTGTGGAATGAACGCCCTTGAAAAAATGGCACTTGAAAGAGCTTTTCACGAAGCAGAAGAAATGGTGGAGTTTATTTTGCCGCGGCCACAAGCCTCAGTTGCTGAAAATTCTGCTCTTTTAAGGTCAGATAAGGATGTTGATCCGATATATTATGTGGCATTTATTCGTCGGGAAGGACGTCAAATTCCTCAAGATAGATTGGCTAATTGGGCGGATAATGGACTCGCGTTCAAAAATCAAGTTGTTGACGATTTGAAGGATTTGAGTATGTCCTTTTCAGAATCTGCACTGACAGCGTGGATTCACGATGGCAATTTAGCTGAGCTTCAATTTATTCCTAGCGGTATTAAAATAAAGGACCCTGTTATGACCTATGCCATTGGTGGTGTTTCTGGTGGGTTTAGGCCTTCAGAGATGTCTGCGCCGCTTTTGATGGCTACGATTCGGGGTAAAATCCCAGTCTTACAAGCTGGAACGGCATATACAAGCCTGTTAAGTCAAGGAGAAGGTGAATCTAAAGATGATTGGAAAAGCAGGCTTCAAAGTCAGGCGCCGGATTTGTACACGTTTAAAACACACTATCTTGAAAGCATTCTTAATCCCCCTAAACGATCCCAACCAAGGCAGGTTCAATCCATGGAGGAAGAGGATCCCTTTGTTTAGCCAAACCTATTTATGTAAATAACACTTTTAGGGTTTTGATCAAAATGAAATATAAAAAATATATTTTTCTTTTAACTTTTATTCCCCTTTTTTTAGGGATGGGTGCCTCGTTTTATCCCCGGAAAAAAAAGCCAATCAATCTTGATGTTGGCTATCATTCATCAGTGTATAAGAAACCTACTAAAGGCTTGGCAAGCCGTGGCTTTCATGCACAAGGCAATAATCAGTTTCGAGCAAGCAGTTATGAAAAAAAGACAAAACCTGGATTGGGGTTAAGCTATAAAAAACAACCTATTTTTATGTTGAATCTTCTCTCAACGCAATCGGATCAATCTCCCCCTTCTTTCAATAAACAAGTGCTACGGGAAAACCAATATGCCTCTGATATTTTGAAGAGTAGGCTCAAGCAGTTTGAGCTCAAAGAAGATAAATCAAGCCGAGCGTCTAAGGATTCTGGTATTGGTTTTCGAGAGCCGTGGGCAGGTGCACCAGCCCACTGATGTGCAGATATTGTCATTGACAAAAAATGCATTAGTTCCCCATAATAATATCAACACGGAGGTTTTATTGATCAAGTTTTTATCTATTCTTATTGGGCTCTCTTTGTGTTTAATGTCTTATTCTATCAGGGTAGAAGATGAAAAATCCTGCGATCAAACCAAGCAAGAAATGCAGGAATACAAAAAACACTGTTTGATCTTAGTCAATCTGGCGAACACCTATGGTGTTCTAGAAGATGAAGATGAGCGTATCAAAAGAGAAAAAGAAAAAGAAAAGAAAAAAAAGAAAAAGCAAAGATCATATATTTCCAGCTACGAAGATGACGAAGACGAAGATGGTGAAGATGATGATGATGATTTGGATGATAAAAAACGCATTCAAGAAGATGATAATTCTCCGCTGGGCGTATTTAAAAAATTAACACAAAAGCCTCAAGGGGTGACAACTTTAAGTCGACTGGAAAAATCACACCTTCAAGCCATGGCTAAAAACTGTGAAGACCTCATAGAAGTTATCGAACAATACCAATTTGATGTGGTTAGCTTGAAAGGGCACTGGAAGGTGCTCGCTGAAAACAAAGCCGCTGCCATGAAGGGTCTAGCTAAAGCCTTTGTTTCCAGGCAGAAAAGCTATGACACAATCGTAAAGTAAAAATAGGCCGCCAAGAAGCCTAAAATATATAATAACAGGGAGTTTGCTATGACGCAGTCAGAGTTAGTTGATCGTCTTATGAAAAGGATGCCACAAAAATCAAGAATGGACGTTGAGCACATCGTTAAAATTTTCTTTGATGCTATCGTGAAAGCTCTTGAGAAAAATCATCGTGTGGAACTAAGAGGCTTCGGCTCTTTTTATGTCAAACACCGAACGCCCCGCGTTGGGTGTGATCCGCGGACAGGCAAGGCATTGAACGAAAGTCTTAATTCATAACCAAGTCATTTTTCAGCTCAAGCTATGATATTGCTTTTTTTTAATAAAGTTGATAGCTTCGGCTGACCTTATGAAGGATCATACATGAACTGGATTAGCAACTATGTGCGTCCAAAGCTCCGCGCTCTTGTAGGAGCTAAGAACGAAACGCCTGAAAACCTTTGGACCAAATGCCCCAAGTGTGAGCAAATGCTTTTCATGCGCGATCTGGAGCGCAACCACAATGTATGCACATTGTGTGATCATCACTTGCGCATGTCGGCAGAGCAGCGCTTAAAGTTTTTGTTTGATGATGGTCAGTATAAAGAAATCACCTTGCCGGAAGCTTTGCATGATCCTCTTAAGTTTAGAGACACCAAAAGATACTCTGAGCGTCTAAAAACATACCGTGATAAAACCAAGCATTCTGATGCTGTTCGCATTGCTTCAGGAACAATTTCCAATGAAAAATTGGTGATTTGTGCTTTTGACTTCAATTTCATGGGTGGATCAATGGGAATTGTTGTCGGTGAATCCATTGTTAAAGCTGCTGAAGAAGCCCTCCGCCTTAAAAAGCCGCTCTTGATTATCACGGCTTCAGGGGGCGCGCGGATGCAAGAAGGCGCTTTTTCTCTCATGCAAATGCCAAAAACCATGGTGGCTGTTGCAATGATGAAAAGTGCCGGCCTTCCCTATTTGGTGTTACTCACTGATCCGACAACTGGTGGTGTTTCAGCCTCTTTTGCAATGGCCGGTGATATAGCCATTGCTGAACCCCAGGCAATGATTGGATTTGCAGGCCGTCGAGTTATTGAAGAAACCATTCGTGAGAAGCTGCCAGATGACTTTCAAACGGCAGAGCACCTGCTTAAGCATGGCATGATTGATATGATTGTGCATCGTCATGATCTGCGAAGCAAGCTGGCTCGGATTTTAAGACCATTGAATCAGAAGATAGTCGCAAAAGCTAAGTAGCTCCTTAAACTTTTTATACTTCTTTTTTTAGATAAGATTCAATGAGCTGAGACGCCTCTTGCAGCCTGTTTAAAAAGAAATGATCTGTCCCCTGAATGGGTTCATAGCTGATCTGTATATCTTTTTGTTGTCGTAGCTTTTTGACGAGATTGTTAACGCTGGTAGGATCAACAACATCATCTTGATCTCCTTGAAGGATGAGACCTGATACAGGGCAAGGCGCTAAAAAGCTAAAATCATATTTATTTGCAGGGGGGGAAGCGATAACGAATCCGGTGATTTCTGGCCGGCGCATCAACAATTGCATGGCGATCCAGGCGCCGAATGAGAAACCAGAGATCCAAAAGTTTCGCGAATCTTTATACTGTATTTGCAGCCAATCCATAACAGTGGCGGTATCACTTAACTCACCTTCACCATGATCATACTCGCCGGTGGATTTGCCAATCCCCCTAAAATTAAACCGACAAACGTGAAACCCAGCGCGATAAAACGATTGGTAAAGGGTATATGTCATTTTATTATTCATGGTCCCGCCATGAAGAGGGTGTGGGTGCAGAACAAGAGCCGTGGGAGCTTCAGGATTGTTTATCTGAGCGTGGTGCTTTACTTCTAACCGCCCTGCGGGGCCTGGAATAACGATGTCTGCCATTGGGTGTGCCTCAATTAAACTTGACTAAATTAGTCAAGTATTTTAGTTTAAGTTCAATGGAGATTAGCTTTTTTTATAGGGAAAAACAACAATGAAGCTTGGAACACGTGGAAGATACGCCGTAATGGCCATTCTCGATTTAGCTTTGAATGAGAAAAACGGGCCCGTTTCACTTTCTTCTATTGCGGAGCGTCAAAGCATCTCTCTTAGCTATCTTGAGCAAATTTTTAATAAGCTGCGCCGTCATCAGATTGTATCAAGTATCCGAGGCGCTGGTGGTGGGTATCGTTTGAGCAAGAGCACTGGAGATATATTTATTGCAGATGTGATTCAAGCAGTGGATGAGCCTATGCGGGTCACCCGATGTGTGCCGCACAGTAAAAAAGGGTGTATGGCCAATGGTGCGCGTTGTTTGACCCATTATTTGTGGGCTGATCTTGGAGACCAAATTCTATCCTATTTACAGGGCATTTCGCTAAAAGATGCGCTGAGAAGGCATCAGTCTGGAGTGAGTGACCCCGCGTATTCTTTCATGTATGAGAGTAAAAATGCTTAAGAGGGTTTACTTGGATTATAATGCAACGGTGCCCCCGCTTCCTGCTTGTCTTGAGGCTATAAGCCATACAATGCAAACGACGTTAGGAAATTCTTCTTCAGTGCATCATTGGGGCCAAAATACCCGAAGACTTCTGGAAAGAGCGCGCAAAACACTTGCTGAAAGTATTGAGGCGCATCCAGATCATGTTGTTTTTACCAGTGGCGGAACAGAGGGTAACAACCATCTTTTGCGAGGAGCTCCTTGGCATGTTGTCTTAATGGACCCAACTGCACATGACAGCGCTTTCAAAGCCCTTGAAAAAGGAGAGATGCTGAAGGTTAGTGAATCAGGGGTGATTGATCTGGCGCACCTTGAAAAAAAACTGTCTACATGTGCTGATCAAGGATCGGTGCTGATTTCCGTTAATTCCCCGAATAATGAGACAGGTGTGATTCAACCCTTGGAAGACATTGTTCGGTTAGCGCATGCATATGATCACGTGTTCGTACATGTTGATGCTTCGCAAGCACTGGGGAAGGTACCTCTTTCATTTTCTAAACTTGCAATCGATGCCATGACTCTCTGTGCCCATAAAATGGGCGGGCCTCAGGGTATAGGTGCTTTGGTTCTACGAGAGACTATTTCTTTGCAAAGTCTGATGCGCGGGGGTGGTCAAGAAAAAAGCCGCAGATCTGGCACTGAAAACATTATGGCCATTTGTGGCTGGCAGGCGGCTTTAGAAAATATGCCTGATCTGCAGCATCTTAGAAAATGGCATGATCACCTTGAAACAGTTTTACGCACGGCAGCGCCAGAATCTGTTGTTGTTGGCGGGCAAGCGCCGCGTGTTTGTAACACAACTAATATTACCATGCCCGGTGTGCCAAACCATACACAAGTGATGTCATTGGATTTGGCCGGGTTTGCAGTTAGTGCGGGCAGTGCTTGTTCATCTGGAAAAGTTTCGATATCACGGGTTATCAAAGCGATGATACCTCAGGATTCTGTTGCTGAAACAGCTCTACGTATTAGTAGTGGTTGGCAAACAACGCAATCAGACTTAGACCATTTTTCAAAAGCCTGGATTCAGCTTTTTAATCAAACGAGACAAAATAAATAGTAGGATAGCTTATGTCAGAAAATAACCACATTTACCTCGATTATCAGTCAACAACACCCTGTGATCTGCGTGTTACAGAAAAAATGATGCCTTTTCTTTCAGAGATTTTTGGAAATGCACACTCACGGACCCATTATCATGGCTGGCTAGCGGAACAAGCGATTGAAAAGGCAAGAAAGCAGGTTGCCAATATTATTAATGCCAGCCCTAAAGAAATCATCTTCACCTCTGGCGCGACAGAGTCAAATAACTTGGCGATTAAGGGGGTTGCAGAATTTTATCGGGACAAAAAAACACATATCATCACCTGCAAAACAGAGCATAAATGTGTGCTTGAATCCTGTCGTTGGCTTGAAAGAAATGGATTTGACATTACGTACCTTGATGTAGAACCAAATGGCTTGGTAAATTTGGAGACTCTCAATAAGGCTATACGTGGAGAGACGTTAATGGTTTCGGTGATGGCTATTAACAACGAAATTGGGGTGATACAGCCGCTGAAAGAAATTGGTGCTTTATGCCGCAAGCGCGGCATCTTTTTCCATACAGATGCAGCCCAAGCTGTGGGGAAAACTCCCATAGACGTTGAGGAGATGAACATAGATTTATTGAGCATCTCAGGTCATAAATTGTACGGTCCCAAGGGCATTGGTGCGTTGTATGTTCGACGTAAGCCCCGCGTGCGTCTGGTTTCTCAGATCAGTGGCGGCGGTCAAGAGAGAGGGATGCGTTCGGGCACGCTTTCTGCTTTCTTATGTGTCGGATTAGGAGAAGCATGTGAAATTGCTCAGAAAGAAATGGCTGTAGAGTCTGCACAGATTCAAAAGTTGAGTTACCGATTGTATCAAAAGCTCAAGGAAAGCTTGCCTCAGATCTATTTAAATGGAGATCCAGTCATGCGTTATCCTGGCAACTTAAATATAAGTTTTGCCCACGTTGAAGGAGAAGGACTTATGATGGGTATCAAAAACTTGTCTGTTTCATCGGGCTCTGCATGTACATCTGCCTCTCTTGAACCTTCATATGTTCTCAAGGCGTTGGGCGTGGATGAAGAATTAGCACATACGTCTTTGCGCATTGGCATAGGACGATTTACAACCCAAGAAGAAGTTGACCAAGCAGCTGAGGATATTATCGCTGCTGTTACCCACCTACGAGAAATGAGCCCTTTATGGGAAATGGCTCAAGCCGGCATTGATTTGAAATCAATTCAATGGTCCGGTCATTAAAAAAACCAAAATATAGTACAAGGAGAGAAAAATGGCTTATAGTGAAAAAGTAATAGATCATTACGAAAAACCAAGAAATGTTGGCAGTTTAGATGCGAAGGACGATCAGGTCGGCACAGGCTTAGTGGGCGCGCCTGCCTGCGGTGATGTGATGAAGCTTCAAGTAAAAATCAGCGATGATGGGCGCATCGAAGATGCTAAGTTCAAAACATTTGGCTGTGGATCGGCAATTGCTTCGAGCTCTCTTATCACGGAGTGGATCAAGGGAAAAACCATTGATGAGGCCCTTGAAATTAAGAATAGAGATGTGGCGGAGTATTTAGAATTGCCCCCAGTTAAAATCCACTGTTCTGTTTTAGCGGAAGATGCCATCAAATCAGCGATTAAAGATTATCAAACAAAAAAAAGTCATCGTTGATTATAAAGATGGATAAATCGCCTCTTCAGATAACAGATCGGGCTAAAGATCAGATCAAAGCTCTGCTAAGCCAAAGGGAAAAACCTTGCATGGGTGTGCGCATTGGAACGCGCACCAAAGGATGTAACGGACTTTCTTACACCTTAGAGTTCGCCGAGCATCAAGAAAAATATGATGAAGTTATAGACTGTCAGGATTTTAAAGTTTTCATTGATCCTAAAACCATTCTTTTTATTCTTGGCAGTGAAATGGATTTTCAAACAACAGAGCTTGAATCGGGATTTGTCTTTAAAAACCCCAATGAAAAAGGACGTTGTGGGTGTGGAGAGTCATTTCATGTCTGATGCCGGGATCAATCCCTTTGACCTTTTTGATCTTCCCTTAACTTTACCAGTTGATTCAGAAAAATTAAAAAACACTTATTTTGAGCTTCAGCGGCAAAATCACCCGGATCAAAAGCAATCTTTAGCCACAGGAGAGATAAACGCGGGGCTTATCAATCGGTATTACACCGAAATGAAAAAAACAAGTAATGCCGCGCGCTACCTTTTGCTTCATTATGGAATTGAGGGTGACGCATCTACTCAAGATCAGGAGACTTTAATGGAAGTTATGGAGCTTGAAGAGAGACTGGCGCAACAGCCTACTGATAAAGCTGGTGTCCTTGCCGATATCAACGTGCGGATGAATCAAACCGTATCGGCTTTTCTTGACGCGCTTTCTGAAAAAGGCAATAAAGAAATTGAAAAAGACGTCTTGTTAGAGTTATGGCAGAGGTTAAGGTTTCTAGACCAGCTTATTGAGAGATGTAGCTAAAGGAAATCAAATGGTTCTTCAAATTATGGAACCTGGTCAAACAGGCAGCCATCAAAATAATAATATCATCAAAGCAGTTGGAATCGATCTGGGAACAACCCACTCCCTTGTGTCGATTGTTGATGAACAAGGTCCAAAGATACTTGAAATTGAGGGCGCCACTATTGTGCCCTCAATCGTTGCATTGGTAGAAGACCAATTTCAAGTTGGTCGAGATGCGAAGGCGCTTCAGAAAAAGGGGCATCAGCATGTGATTGCTTCTGTCAAAAGGCTTATGGATCCTGACACTCATCAACTCAAAGAAGCATTGCCCAAACTAGACTATTTACCATCAGAGGCTGGGGAAATGGCCCGTTTCACCCTTGGCAATCGCCTGAGTAATCCTATTGAAATTTCAGCAGAAATTTTAAAACATCTCAAAATCAAAACGCAAGAAATTTTAGGAGAAGAGATCAATCATGCTGTTATCACCGTTCCGGCGTATTTTTCTGAGCGTGCGCGGGGAGCAACACGGCTTGCGGCGAAGCTGGCTGGCTGGAAAGTGCTTCGGTTGATCTCTGAACCAACAGCAGCGGCTATTAAATTTGGTTTAGATCAGAAAAAAAATGGGCTGTTTCTGATTTTTGATTTGGGAGGCGGGACGTTTGATTTGTCTGTGTTAAACCTTGAAAACAATATTTTTCAAGTGCTTGCTACAGGCGGTGACACGCTTTTAGGCGGGGATGATGTTGATCGTCTGGTGATGATTGATCTGCAGCACCGCTATCAGCTTGAGACGTTGAGCCAGAACGAGGAACAGAGCCTATTACAGGTTGCCGAAGACCTAAAAAAACAGCTCACGCAGGGAGAAAAAGCTGAAAAAAATGTCTCTTTTAGGGGTCAAAACATGTCTTTTTCGATCCATTTTGACCACTTTTTGACACTTTTGAGGCCCTTTTTGGCCAAAATTGAGACCCTTTTGGACCAAACATTTGATGCTGCCAACCTATCAAAAGAGGACATCCAAGCATGTGTTTTAGTTGGAGGATCGACTCGCTTAAAACCGGTCCAAGATCTCTTAGAACAGTATTTTGGTAAAAAGCCGTTAGCCGATCTCAATCCAGATCATGTTGTTGCTGAGGGGGCAGCCATTCAAGCACGGGCCTTGATCCATGGAAGTGACTCGCTTTTACTAGATGTGATTCCGCTGTCTCTTGGCCTTGAAACGATGGGCGGCATTGCTGAGAAAATTGTGTCGCGGAATAGTCCGATCCCAGACCAAGTGACACAAGAATTTACAACCTATCAAGATGATCAAACCGCGATGTCTATTCATGTGGTGCAAGGTGAACGTGAAATGGCCTCGGACTGTCGAACGTTAGGACGCTTTAGCCTTAAGGGTATTCCCCCTCTGCCTGCAGGGTTTGCCCGCATCGAAGTGACGTTTGATGTGGATGCAGATGGGTTGCTCACGGTCAGCGCCCAAGAAAAGACGACGGGTGTATATCAATCTATCGAAGTGAAACCTGGGCATGGGCTTACGACGGCCGAAATGGAGCACATGGTTTATAGTGGTTTTAAAGCTGCTCAGGATGATATGGCGATTCGTCTTAAAGAACAAGAGTGGGTAAAACTGCAGTTTGTTTTGGATATTTGTCAAAAAATACTTAAGGCGCAGAAGGACAATCTTTCTGATGATACGTATCATCAATTAAGAGAGTTGGTCACAGAGACAAAGAGGCTGACAAAAGAGGACGGATCGGCCGATCTTTTTCGCACCTATACGGCAAAGCTTGAAAACTATTTCAGGCATTCTGAAGAGCAATCCTCTTAGGCATAAATAAAATAGAGAACAACCAAGCTGGCGAAAGCTGCTAAAACATCATCAAACATCAACGCGATGGACTTCAGGCCAGGCGATGTTGGACGCCAATTATTGATCAGGCATATCGGCCACGGCTTTATCCCGTCAAAAAAACGAAATAAAAGAAAACCCACCACCTGTGATGATAAAGCAGAGAACTGGAGCATCATGATGCCGAGAATTACAATCAATTGCCCGGCGCATTCGTCAATGACATAATCGCGCGGATCTTTGAGGTGGGGACGAATTTTCATGAGAACGGCACAGGCAAGGCTACCCAAAAATAAAACCAGTAAGCACAAAAAAAGGGATACAGGAATCCCCATCAAAAAAACAATCGGATAACCAACAAGGAGCGTTACGAATGATGCAGCGGTTCCGGGATAGGGCATGTAGCCCACATACCCCATGGTTGCAATATTTTGATAAAGAGAGAGCAGTTGTTTAGAGAGCGGTTGCATGAGGCAAGGGTCAAGGTTTAAGATGTCTGTCTAGGCATCGCTGGAATCTTCATCATCAGCCATGTCATTGTCTTCAATTTCATCGTCGTCATCATCGTCTTCTAAGCCTTCCAGCATTAAGTCGTCGTCGTCATCTTCCGCGGTGTTTATACCTGCTTCCTCAGTGGGTATCTCCTCCTCAAAGGTACCATCGTCAAGAGAAGAAAGAACCTCATCAGACCCTTCTTCAGGGCTTTCTGCTACTTTTTTGGGCACAGAAACCTCTGCCGGGGGATTAGGATGAGAGTGATCAACAATGGTTTCTTGACCCTGACGAGAGGATTGCCACTTTGCAGCTAGGGCGCCCATAGATTCAAAGAGTGCGACTGATAAAAGACATATAAAAAGGGTCAATCTAGACATGAGGATCTCTTAGTTTTAACAGCTTTATAATACCGTAAGATGGTTAAAATCAGAAGAGAAAACAAACTTGAAAAGCCAATGATATAGCTTAGGGTCAGGCACCAGAAAGTCATACGTTTTTCCTTGATTGTTCAATAAGTTTTGTTTGGGCTGCGCACATCATGACAAAGACCGTGTAGCAGAACCAACCAAAAGAAATAATGATGAGTGGCACGTAAAAAGACCAGTGCATGGAAGGCGCTGAAAGCTTGCTGATGCTTGCAGGTTGATGAAGGGTTGACCACCAGTCCACGGACCATTTGATAATTGGCAGGTTCACCAAGCCCAATAGAGCCAGGGCGCTTGAAAACTTTGTGGCCTTTTCTTGATTCTGGAACGTGCTTGAGAGCAGAAGATAGGAAATATAGAGAAAAAACAGAATCAAAACAGACGTAAGCCTGGCATCCCAAACCCACCAGGTTCCCCAAGTGGGGAGGCCCCACAGACTGCCTGATATAAGGCAAACAAAGGTAAAAACACATCCAACCCGAGCGGCGCTCTGCGCCAAATACAGAGAAACCCAGGCTTTACTAGAAAGGTAGGACAGTGAAAAAAGACCCAGACAGGCATAACACATCAAAGCCATCCAGGCTGCAGGAACATGGATAAACATGATTTTTGCGATGGGGCCTTGCTGTGCATCGATGGGTGAGAAAAACAAGGCCCAAAAATACCCAATGTTAAGACAAAACATCATGGCTATCATGAGCCAGACCCATGAGCGATTACATAGATTTTGAAAGACCTTGGGCTGAAAAAAAGTGATCATGATACTTTTACGGAGAGCTTCAAACAATACATTACCATAGCACTGTAACAGGGGACAAAAAACAAAAATAGTCCCGCAAGTAATAGTAAAGGATTGTCTATCGTTAAATAAAGGGCGGCTTTATCCAGTAAAATAACTTGGCATAGAAAAATTGGAATCATCAAAGGAATGGAAATCAAAAACATGAGCCCTTTTTGCTGTTGTGACCCGTGTGTCAACAGGGAGGCGTTCAAGATCACAAAAGCATACAGGCAAAATAAAACAAGAAAATAACTGAAATCGGATAGGAATGGTTCTAAATTAAAAAGACCTGAAATCATGATATTACTCAGGGCAAGGGGTAAAATAACTAGAAGAAAGTAGGAGAAAAAACGCATTAACGTCAGGATATAAAAGTTCACGTTTTCAAGATGATGATGCATCAACAGACCTTGATCAATGTCCTCTTTAAAAACATGATCTGCTGTTAGAAATAAACCGATCAAAGACAACAACCAAAGCATGTTTTTTAAATGGGCGGGGGAGAGAGATGCTTCAACGCCTATCCAGTGAAGCAGTTGACAGAACAGCACAAATATTCCAACAGCTATAATGGCTAAGGAGGTGTTGTATTTCAGAAAAAGATATTCACGATAAAGATGCAACCTCATGACTTTATCCTTCGCACTCTAAAGAAATGATCTGAGGGGAGAGCGTTGGCATTGGTTCATGGCCGGTATAGATAATCATCCCCCCCTTTTTAATATGTCGCTTCATCACATCAGATAAAAAATTTCGATGCTGATTGTCTAGGTTATTCATGGGCTCATCCAAAAGCCAAATGGGCTTATGACTTGTCACTAACCTTGTTAGAGCCACCCGTTGACGTTGGCCGCTGGAGAGAGATCGGATGAATTGAGTGAGAAGGCCCTCAATATTAAACGGCTCTAAGCTGGTCTGCCATGAGGTGGGATTTTGATAGGGTAAATGCCACAGCTTTATTTGCTGTTTCACGGTGATATCTCTATTAAGCCCCTGGTTTGTGCAAAGGTAACACCTGTCAGAAGGGGCGTTTTTTGGGGAACGCCCGTTTATCGTCCCTGAGTAAACAGAAATTAGACCTGCCAGGGCTTTTAAGAGAGAAGATTTGCCAGCGCCATTGGCGCCGAGATGGATCAACGATCGATTCTTTGCTTTAAAACTTATGGGTTTTGAATAAAAAACAGGAGGGTGGGCCACAACCACTTTTTCTAAATCAAGGTGGAGGGAATCAAAAGTCAATGCAACGACCATTCTTAACCCAATCACCATAACGTGTGGGGTCTAACTCTTTTTCTTTAACAGGTGAAGACTTTTGACTTTTATTTGCCAATGATGATTGAACTTGGTGCTTTGGTGCCTTTTTTGAGTCCTTTTTAAACTCTATCGATTTTTGGCAGGTTCCCATAGAACTTCATTTTCTCCATAAGAATTTTCAGTGCGGGCTGCAACAAATAAATAGTCGGACAATCGATTCAAATACTGAACAACAGCGCTTGAGATCGCCTCTTTTTCAGCGACGCCGACAACCAATCGTTCTGCAGATCTGACACTTGTGCGGGCATGATGAAGATAGGCAGAAGCCTTTGTTCCCCCAGGCAGTATAAATGATTTTAACGGATTTAGTTTTTCATTCATGAGATCAATTTGATTTTCCAGCCACGTGGCTTGTTGATCTGAGACAGTCAGTTTATTTTCTGTTGAGGGAATGCAGAGATCAGCGCCCAAATCAAACAGATCATTTTGAATGCGGCGAATATCAGACAGAGGAATTACTTCAAGATATAAGGCAGCAACACCCAAAACAGAATTACACTCATCGACAGCGCCGATGGCTTGGATGCGTGCTGCACTTTTCGAAACACGGGTGCCATCGCCCAGCGATGTTTTTCCCTTGTCTCCCCCTTTTGTATAAATGCGTGTGAGTTGAACCATACTTATCCTCTTTGTAAAATGACCAGGGCGAGGAGAGCAAGGCTTATACCTTGCAAAAATACCCGCCAGCACATGAGCTTTGTACCATATTTTTTATTCACGTGACCACCTTTAAGCATAATAAAAATCCCACTTGCTAAGACGATGAGCGTCAAAGATAAGGAAATAAGTAGGATGATCTCAACAAAATTCAAAGACATGAAAACATTGTAGCTAAAAAAAAGCTTTTTGAGCAAGATAATAAAAAACTTCAAATTCAACACGGTATTGAGTATCTTGAATGAAAAAATATATGGCTCCTTCTTTTTTTAGAAATTTATTTGTTGTTTTTTTAGATGTCGTTTTTGCATATGCGGCCTTTTATTTTACCGTTTATGCCATTGAGTGGGAGGTATTAGATCGTTTTCTGACATCCCCGAAAACCGCTGGGTTTTGGGCTGTTAATACTATCTATCTGGCGCTCTGTATTATAAACTTTGCCGTTTTTCGAACGTTTCAGCCGTCATGGCGCTACACCTCCTTTAGTGATTTATTGTCGATTGCCTATGTGGCTGTTTGCACAAACTTGAGCTTCTTGCTAAGTCTGTTCCTTTTGCGGCATGTATATCATATTGGCCTCCCGCTCAGGGTGACAACGCTGATCATTGCGACCTTTATATTTTTGACTTTTTTAACCTTCCCCCGCGTGCTCTATCGATATTTCATGTTTGAGCGCAAGAAAGCGGCTGGTCAAACCCAGGTGATTTTATTTGGGAACCTAACCAGTATCGACCTTTTTCTGCGCTATAACAAAACCCGTGAAAATCCTTTTAAGGTTGATTATGCCGTCGTCACGGAGAAAAAAGAAAAACATAGCGCCCAAAAAATTCATGGTGTGCGCGTTCTCACCTTTTCAAAGTTTATGAGCTGGCATGGTGAGCGGACCTACCGAGAAGGTACTTTGTTTATTGTGGTTGATGCGCGCCTGTTTGGAGCAACATTAGAACAAATTTTTGACGCGGCAAAAAGCCATGATCTTGAAACACTTCGGGTTGCTGATTTGAATCCTTTGCAAACCAACCAGCTAACGCTGAAGCCAGTTGCGATTGAGGATTTGCTCAGCCGTGAACGGGTGGAGCTGACCAATGAGCTGCCTGCAACATTGATCCATGACAAAACGATTCTGATCACGGGGGCAGGGGGGAGCATTGGCAGTGAAATCGTTACCCAAATTATGAAATTTGGTCCGAAAAGGGCGCTGATTTTGGATCAATCTGAGTATTTTTTATATGAAATCGATCAGCAGCTTCGACAAAATCGATGTGCCAATGAATGGATACCGCTGATGGCGGATGTTTCTGATCAGGACGCCATGCGGTTAATTTTTAAAAAATATCGCCCCCACGTTATTTTTCATGCAGCCGCTATGAAGCATGTGCCTTTATCGGAGGTCAACCCCAAAGCAGCTTTTGAAAACAACGTGATTGGGACATGGAACGTTGCCAAACTGGCAATGGACTTTCAGGCTGAATCAATGATTTTGATTTCAACCGACAAGGCCGTCAATCCTTCGAACACCATGGGACTTACCAAAAGAATAGCGGAAATCATCTGTCAGGCGTGTGATCTGAGCCAATCTAAAACACGTTTTGCGGCCGTTCGTTTTGGGAATGTTTTAGGATCGCGAGGGTCTGTGATACCCTTGTTCCAGTCACAAATCGCCCGCGGAGGACCCGTCACGGTTACCGATAAAGACATGACAAGATTCTTTATGACCATCCAAGAAGCGGTTTCTTTGGTTTTGCAGGCCGGGGCGCTGGGCACGTTAAAAGAAACGTATCAAGGGGGCGTCTTTGTTCTTGATATGGGGGAACCTGTCCGTGTGGTTAAAATGGCAGAAAAGCTCATCGAGCTATCTGGGTATAAACCCTACACGCAGATCCCGATTGTTTTTACCGGTATGCGCGCGGGGGAAAAATTGAATGAAGAACTGCATTATAAAGATGAAAAATGCCAGTTTAATGTGATTGATGGTGTTCATTTCATTGATGGCTCAAAGGCAAAAGAAATGGTGCCTTACAAAGATGTTGACGCTTTTGTGAAACAGGTGAAGGAGCTTTTCGAGGATGAAGACGCGCTTGTAAGATCTGGATATCAGTTTATCGTGCAGCCACATGCTTCAGGCCATAAAAATTAAGGCCATAAAAAAAAGAGGGGGAAATCCCCCCTCCTGAGTTGTTCTGAAAGCCTGTTATATATTTACAAGCGTGAAGCGTTCTTCGATAGATACGAAGAAACACCAGCGGCTGTGGGGGTCATACCTTCTTCACCGGTGCGCCAGTTGGCAGGGCAAACTTCGCCGTTCTCTTGATGGAAGTTCAAGGCATCAACCATACGAAGTGCTTCATCAACGTTGCGGCCCAGAGGAAGATCATTGACAACTTGGTGGCGTACAACAAAATCTTCATCAATTAAGAAAGACCCTCTGAGAGAGACGGAGTCATTGATGAGAACGTCATAGTCTCTGGCAATAGATTTCGTTAGATCAGCAAAAAGGGGAAAGCTGATTTGCCCAATCCCGCCTTTTTCAACGGGCGTGTTCCGCCACGCGAGATGGGTGAATTGTGAATCAACGCTGATGCCAACTAGCTTGGCTCCGCGTTTCTTGAAGTCTTCATGGCGATTGTGAAATGCTAGAATTTCTGACGGACAGACAAACGTAAAATCGAGCGGATAAAAGAAAAGAAATCCTTTTTCGCCGTTTAAATATGTTTTGAGATCAAAATTTTCGATAATGGCATTATCAGGCATGACAGCTGTTGCTTTGAAATTAGGCGCCTCTTGGCCAACAAGTACACTCATATCTTTTCCTTTGTTATTGGGTTCTTTATCTTTAGTTGATTCTTAATTTTAAAAAAACCTTAAAATAAAAAAGGATTTGGTTTTTTACTAATTTAGAACCATTCGTAGAAAGGTAAGGACAAAAACCGCCACAATGATCCAGCGTGGATAGGGCCAATTAAACAGTTTTTGTCCAAGGGACAGGAGCGTCATCATAATGATGCCAGGGTAAAGAAAGGTGAGAATTGGGGAGAGGTATTGAGCGATGCCGTTAAATTTGAGCGTTGAAATAAAAAAAGTTATGGTGAGAATCAAGACATTGGTTGCCCCCTTAGATATTTTTGAGCGAAATAGGACTTTCTGATAATAGTCGCTTACCACCGATGTGAGAACAATAGCCGTTGTAATGCACGCCAGACCCACGGCGGTTGCAACCATAGGCCCGGCAATATGACCCAGGGTTTTTTGAGCAATGTAAGCCAGGCGTGACTCGACTGGAACAATTGCTAATTCTTGACTGTAGGCAGCGCCCAGATAAATGAGAAAGGCATAGATCACAGCTAGGAAGACGGCCCCCAATGTGAGCGAGGCTACGATGAGTTGTACGCGCGATGTTGCGGAGATTTTTTTATGGCTGAGCTTTGCCTTGAGATAAGAGACGACCGTTGCAGAAAAAAAGAAAGCGGCAAACAAATCCATCATTTGATATCCATCATGCATCCCGGTCAAAAAAGCCTTTTGCGTCTCTGGGTTGAGCGGCACTTTAGGGGCTGCGGAGATCCCTGAATAAATAATCATTCCCAGTGAAAATAGCAGGATCGGGGTTAACGCGCTGCCAAGAAGGGGAACGATTTTTCCTTTGTCAAAAGACAGGATATAGATGATGAAGCAACTGAAAAGACTAAATTGCCAGATGGAAGTATCGGGCGATACCAGAAGAAAGCTTCCATGAGCAACTGTAATGCACCGCGGCATAACAGCAAAAGGGCCCATCAGTGATAATATAACAAGGGGCATGACGATGCCGAATCGACGATCAAAATTTTTGAAAAAGTTTTGATAAGATCCTTGGAATAAAAACGTCACAATCAAACCGAAGAATGGTAATATGATACCGGTTATTGTGAGTCCGAGAATGCCGTACACATAGGCGCTGCCTGTTTTTTGACCAATTGCCAGAGGAAAAATAAGATTGCCTGAGCCAAAGAACATACAAAACATGGCAAAGGCAGAAGATAGGACTAAGGCACTGAATCCAATTATTTTTTTGAATGTGTAAAGCGAATGCACTGTCATAGAAATTAGGTTTAAAACATCAACCCTAGGATGTAAAACTAAAAAAATACTCATTTTATTTTAAATTGTATAAAAACAGATGGGCGCACAGACAATTTTGACATTTAAAATTTTTATTATACGGTCAACTGGGCGGGTTGTTAGAAAGGGCACCACATGACACAAACTCCCTTTGGTTTTCAAAAAGTGACCCCTGAAGAAAAAAGAGAGGGTGTTCAAAAGATTTTTTCCGATGTTTCTGATCTATATGATCTGATGAACGACTTAATGAGTGGATTTCAACACCGTCTTTGGAAAAATCATTTGTTGCTGACTTTCCGCTAAAGCCTGGTCTGAAGCATCTGGATGTGGCTGCTGGAACGGGTGATATTACAGCCGCCCTTGTACGTCGACTGGAAAAGAACAACCTTGATTATCAGATTGTTGCAACTGATTTAAATGAAGAGATGCTCAAAAAGGGCCAGGATCAGCTGTTTAATCAAGGCCTCTTTAAAAATATTGACTGGATACACGCCAATGCAGAGCGTTTGCCCTTTGAATCAGATGCTTTTGATTCGTATTCCATTGCCTTTGGCATTCGAAATGTGTCTGATGTTCAGGCCGCTTTGAAAGAAAGTTATCGGTGTTTGGGGCCCGGCGGCTCTTTTCATTGCTTGGAATTCAGCCAACCCAAAAGCCAGGTGATTAAAAGGATCTATGATGGCTATGCTTTTGGGTTGTTGCCCCTGATGGGAAAATGGGTTGCCAAAAATGAGGCGGCTTATCAATATTTAGCCGAGAGCATTGAAACATTTATGGCGCCAGAGACATTTTGCCAGCTTTTAGAAGAGGCAAACTATCAGTCTATATCTGTTAAAAATTACGCATGTGGTGTGGTGCGTGCGTATCATGCATGGAAGGAGTAATGATGATGGTAGATATTAAAATGGAACGATTGGTTCATGCGGGAGATAACCCGATTCCTTTTTACGCCACTGCTGGAAGCGCTGGAGCTGATGTTTGTGCAGCTTTGGATGGAAAGTCAGTTGTGGTTGCAGCAGGCGCCCGCGTGCTGATCCCCACGGGCTTAAAGGCTCTTATTCCTGATGGCTATGAAATTCAAATTCGGCCGAGATCGGGTCTGGCTTTTAAGCATGGCATTACGGTTTTAAACAGCCCCGCAACCATTGATGCTGATTATCGTGGCGAAATCAAGGTTCTGTTAATCAATCATTGTGAGGCGGCTTTTGTAGTAGAGCATGGAATGCGCATCGCCCAATTTGTTGTTGCGCCTGTTACACGCGCCTCATTTCAACAAACAGACAGCATTGCAGAAGGCACAGAGCGCGGCACGGGTGGATTTGGCTCTACGGGCATGTGATTTTTTGAACCACCTCTTTGACATCAGCTAGATCCCACGCTGTATCGATGACTTTATCGACAGCAATTTTATGGCGAAACCACGTGCGTTGTCTTTTGGCGTATTGGCAGGTGCGAATGTAAATTCTTTCTTGGGCATCTGCGAGCGTCCCTTTGCCGTCTAGATAGTCTGAAAGCTCCTTGACGCCGATAATTTTTTGGGCGCTGGTGCCAAGGTTTGGGTATTTTCTTTTCAGGGCTTCTATCTCATCTAAAGCGCCCTCTTCCATCATTTGGCCAAGACGACTCTTGATTTTTTGTCGCAACGCATCTGCGGGCGGATTGAGTAAAACAACATAAACTTCAGTAAGAGGAGGTGGCTTGGGCTGAGTTTCTGGCGGCGCTGTTTCTTGCTTTTCAGCCAGATAAATTTCATAGGCGCGCAAAAGACGTTGATGATTGTTGGGGTGTACAGAAAAATTTGGTGCAGCTTTTTGAAGGCGTTGATGGATGACATCATGTCCCAGCTGCTTTGCATCCTGATGGGCTTTGTTGCGGATTTCTGCACTGGAAGGCCCAACATCCAGACCTTTGGTTAGGGCGCTGAGATAAAGGCCTGTGCCGCCAACAAAGGTAAGAGGTGTAAGTGGCTTTGTATTTTCAAGGGTGTGGACATCATCCAAATACTGACCAACGCTGTAGGAGTGATCGGGTGGAATGAACGTGTACAGAGCGTGCGGCGTTTGCTTTAGATCTTTCAACTGGGGCTGGGCCGATAAAATTGGCACATCTTGATAAACCTGACAACTGTCGGCATTCACAATGGTGCCCCCCGCCCGGCTTTGTACTGCTTTTGCAAAGCCTGATTTGCCAGAGGCGGTTGGGCCGACCACTAAAATATTTTTCATGTTGATAGTCATGTTCCCTCTTTATAAGGCCTGAGTGGCAACCAAACCAAGAGAAAATATGGGTGATTCCCTCTTTTAATATAAAGGGGATACCGCGGATAAGGAATTTTTAAATGGTTTTTTAATTTTTCATGAGTATTAACAACCTTGAAATCTTTAAAAAACATTAATATATCCTTTTAAATGTTATATAGAACTATTATGAAACATCTTCTTCTTTTCTTTATTTTTTCTTTGTCAGTAGAGGCAGTGGTTTTTCCAGTTGGAAAGCATGAAGATCTCTCGGATGATCAGCAACAGTGCCTGCTGCAGCCATTTTTTCAGAAAAAATGGTGTGTTGATGGAACAAATTATCCTTTATCACCCGTTGATACTCAAGTTGCTACCATGGCTCAAGGGAGCATTATCTCTTTTGTAGAGGCGTATAAAAGAACATTTATAAACCCGCGCTCAATAAAAACGGCAAAAGATCCAAACAATGATCTTATGGTGGCTTTTCAAAACGCTACAGCAAGCTATCATGGAGCAACTTTATATATCGCCTCTAGTGTGACAACTCTCTATACTCAGAGCCGCATAGGCGCAGTATTAGAAAGCGGGTTTTTAAAAAAACTGTCTGAACAGAATTATGCAGACTCATTCAAGCAATTCCAACGGATGACGTTGAGCGTTCTTTCTTACCTCCATTACCAGGATAAAGCTCAAGTGACCTATCCATATGGGACGCTTCAAAATATTAAGGGCATGAGTGATCGCTTAACACTGCACTATTTTTGGAACGCTCAGGGGCCAGTTCCTTTTTTCTCCAGAGCCAAAAACTCACATGCGCATGAACTTATTAAGCTTCCCTATGGTGAAATGAAAGCAGGTGTTCCACGAACGTTTATTATTAACCCTGAAGGAGAAGTCGTTGCAGCCAAAGGTATTTACTTAAGAGAGGATAAGCGAGGAATTGAAGTCAGTGCTTATAATGGCCTGAGTGATTCAATGAATCCCCTCAAAAATCTTAACTCAAAGTCTTCTGTGGACCTTGAAGGTGTGCAGATTGAGGATCCTTCTTTCACCGGTTATATTGGTGAGTCGGGGGCATCATTGACTCAACTTATTTTGGAGCACCACCGAGATTATGCACGATTCAAAACAATTTTAGGGGGTGAAAATAGTAATCTTATTCCTCTGCCAACCCAGCAAGAATTGGAATTAATGTATTTGGATTGGCTGGATGAGATTATTGAGAACCCAGATGCAAAAGGCAATCAGACAGCTTACCAAGTTCTTTTGGGCATTGTGAGAGAGTTACCTGCTCTTGAAGCTGCAGAAGAAGGGGAGGAAAATCCTGCTGCAGCGCTGGTAAGAATGCGAGATGAAGTGAAGCAGTCTCTCTTAGATCAAATTATGCAAGCAGACCCGCAAAAGGATATGGCACAAAAAAATGCGGCAGCGCGGGCGCAACTTACGAAACAAACGAAAAAACAACAGAGTCGTAAGAAGCATACACAAAGACAAAAGACGCAATCTTCATCATCTGCGGCGGGATCAGCTGCCACAGGCGCCGCTGCAGCAGCGGCTCTTGTAGACCTTGAGCGTTCACTCGAGGACCTTAGGAAAAAATCCCGTTTAAAGTTCAGCAGTTTAGGAAAGATTTTAAACCAGCAAGCCCGACAGATGGGGAGAAGCGGCTCTCATTTTATGCAATATGTGCGCCATAAACTTACCAGACGCGGCAGTCATTTAACGGTGGGGGATCAGACAATTGCGCAGCCGCATGGATCTAAAGATTCAAAAGTCCCGGCGCGTTTTATTGAAACTTTTGTTGAAGGCGTTGTTCAGCAATTCTACAATCAAGGAGAACGTCAAGAGACAGCCAGCGCTGCAGGCGTTGCTAGTGTTCAATAAAGCCAGAGAAAGGTTGACTAAGTAATGCGCGCAAAAAGACACTTGCTTTTTTTGGGCAGGGTCATTATGTTTTGGATATTAAATTGGGGTGTAGCCAAGCGGTAAGGCAGCGGTTTTTGATACCGTCATGCGCAGGTTCGAATCCTGCCACCCCAGCCATTCCTTCTATGTTTTTCTTTCTAAAAAAACCCGGTTCTGTCCTGTTTCAATCAGCGCTATCCCAAGCTCATCCCGCACTTTTTTGCGCAAACGATAGAGATGGGTCTCTAAGGTATGCGTTTCCATGTCTGACTTGTATCCCCAAACTTTGTACAGCAAGTCAGCCTTTAAAAGCCCTTTTGGATCGGGGTGTTGAAAAAGAATCAAAAGAATATGCGCTTCCTTTTCGGTGAGGATTGCCTTCTTATTGGACGCTGTGCAGAGCAGTATGCGCTTTTCATAGGCTAATTGAATGGAGCCATGTGTTAAGCAGATCCTCGCTGCTTTTTTGAGTAGGATTTTCAACTCTTGAATGCGAAAAGGGATTTTCAATGGATATATTTTTACAGACTTTTGGTTGGAAGAGAGAGAGTCTTGTTGGGTAATCAGAATGACGGTGGATCCTGGCGGCGGGAAAGAGCTTGAAGACAAAGACCCTTCATCCTTCATGAGAAAGATCGCCGCGGTCTTTTCTGGGTGCTGATCCAGGGGCATAAAGCGATAGGCAATGGGCAACATGAGCTTTTGAAAGCGATCCAACAGTGAGCGAGAGGTGATATTTGTATAAATAGTAATCATGCTACGGTTGGTTTTTGAGGGTGGTTGATCGCCGATATTTGGCTCTTTTTTGAGGTTTCGTCAGGGTTGTTTGTTTGAAGAGGATGACCCGTGTTGAGGAGAGTCAATGCTTTCTCCAGCACTGAATCGTTGGAGGTTTCTGGAGAAAGTGGCACATCTGGTTTGATGCCCTGTTGATCAATGGAGGTGCCGTTGGGCGTTAGATAATGATGGGTTGTAAGCTGGAGTAGCCAGTCTTGATGGATGCGAATCAATGATTGGATGGAGGCTTTGCCAAAAGTTTGATTGCCTACAATTAACGCCCGTTTATGATCTTTGAAACAGCCAACGACAATTTCTGATGTGGAGGCCGTTTCACCATCCACTAAGATGATGATTTTGAGGTTTGGAAAAAGAAGCCCACCCCCGCTCAGATATTTTTTAATGTTTGAAGTGCCACGTTCTTGAACTTGGGTGATGACTTTGTTTTCAATAAAGAGGTTACATAACGTAAGTCCGGATTCAATTAGGCCGCCGCCATTTCCTCGCAGATCAATAATCAAGCCTTTCGCTTTTTTTTCATCAATCTGTTTGATGCGTTCATGAAGCTTTGCCGTAAAATTTTTAGAAAGAAAAGAAGGGATTGTTAGAATGGCAACATCCTTCATATAGGTCAGCTTTGGTTCACTGAGGGGTATTTTTTCTTTTTTCAAGGTGTAATCAAACGTATCGTTATGCCTTTGTAAGGAGAATTTAACACCCTGAGGATGATCCGCTTGAACGTGCTGCATCACTTGTTTCAGGGTTAACCCAGTTGTTTGTACGTTGTTGATGGCCAGAATGATATCACCGGCTTCAATCCCGGCTTTTTCAGCTGGTGAATGGCTTAACACCCTATCAATGATAAAATGTGGGGATTTTTTCTGAATAAAAACGCCAATACCTTTAAACTCGCCCCGAAGTTGCTGATGGAGATCTGCTTGCTCATGCATGTCAATAAGCTTTCCGTGGGCATCCAATGATTGAGCAAGTGAATCGATTGACCGTTCAACCAAGCTTTTCTGGCTGAGCGTGGGGTGGTATTTCTGGATGTGTTCTAAGGCCTTTAAATAGCGTGTTAAGGTTTCTGCTTCAGACAAGTTAGCAACAAGGTTGAACGACCAGAAGAAAGTGCAGATGATGATATAGAGATGGCTTTTCATCTTAGTGAACGCCTTCAATCCACTTCATGGGATTGAGTGTTTGATCGTTCTTGCGCAGCTCAAGATAAAGGTGTGCTGTTGGCCCAGCGGGCATATTGCCGAGGGGCTCCCCTGTGTCAACGGTTTGGCCTGCATCGGCAGATAAAGTTCCCAGACCAGCAAGTATGGTGAAATATCCTTGCCGTTGGTGTCTGATAATAATCATATTTTGATATTGGCGGAATGGACCTGCGAAAACAATTTGACCTGTGGTGGGAGCAATCACCCAAGCACCTGGGCGTGTGTTAAAGAGAACGCCAAGACCATCTAGATTCTCTGGGGAAACCTCCCCAAATTTTTTAATAATAGATCCCTGCACAGGGAGAATTTCATAGCGACCGGTGGTGTCTGGGCTAATGGTAGTCAGGGTTTGATGCTGCTGTTTGTTGGAAATTTTGCCGACCAAGTCTCGAATGTTTTTCGCTTTTTGTGCCATCCTTTTGACCTGCTCAGCAATTTTTCGACGTTTCTCAAGCTCTTTGTGAAGAAGAGATCGCCGCTGCGTTAAAAGCTTTTTCATTTTCTGGGATTGTTTTTGTAAGACAAGGTGGTTTTGCTCCAGCTTGGTCTTTTCTGTGTCCATTTCTTGGCGAAGAGACGTACAATTTCCAAGCTCATGCTGTAAGACTAAATTGTTTTGATGGGCCCATTTCATGAGTGACCGCATCAGAATAATGCCCCGGATCAATTCATCAGGAGAAATGGATGCCTGCAGAAGATTATCTGGCCCATGCCGTGAGAGGCGGCCAATGGCGCTGATCAGCTCTTGCATTTGTTCATGCATCTTCTTGAGTGTGGCTGTTTTGAGGCGCCTGATTTTATCAAGTTCAGACAGTTTCGTTTCATTTTGGCTGAGCTGTCTTTCCGTTAACCGGTTTTGTTTTGACAGCTCCACCAGCTGTTGATTGATTTTTTTATAGGAAGCATCTGTTTTGATGGCTTGATTCAGGGTTGGAATGACCTCGGCCTGGAGAGGGGGGGATGTTAAATATAGGGAGAGGAGAAGAAATAACGGTCTTTTCATGAATTGCCCGGCGTTAAAAGGGATTGACCATCCCAGTGAGATGGCTTTTTGATATTGAGTAAGTCTAAAATAGTTGGGGCAATATCTGCAAGGCCTGCCGGCAAATCATGAAAGGTTCGATCAGCACCGATCAAAACCGCTGGAACCGGCGAGCACGTATGAGCTGTATGAGGCTTGCCATTTTTTTCACTGAGCATTTGTTCAATATTGCCATGATCTGCCGTGATGAGAAGTTTCCCCCTTGCTGTAAGAACGCTGGCTTCTATCTTGTTGAGACAAGTATCAAGAACCTCAACGGCTTTGATGGACGCTTGAAGATTGCCGGTGTGCCCGACCATATCAGCATTGGCATAGTTGACGACGATTAAATCATACCGCTGACTTTCGATGGCTTTGCACAGGTGGTCTGTTAGCTCTAAGGCCGCCATTTCTGGCTTTTCATCGTAAGTGGCAACTTTAGGGGTGGGGATGACCAAGCGCTCTTCCCCGACAAATGGGTCTTCTCGACCGCCATTAAAAAAGTAGGTAACATGAGCATATTTTTCTGTTTCGGCAAGGCGGTATTGTGTCATCTGCTGCTCTTCCAGTACTTCACCAAGGGTTTGCTGGAGCATCTGGGAGGGGAAAAGGGCGGTGATAAGAGGGGTTAGCCAACTGGCATATTCCGTCATGCCATAAAAGCGGTGATCAAAAACTGTTTGCACGCGCTTAAAATCTTTGAAGTCTTCAGCCGTAAGGGCGGTGAGAAGTTGACGGACCCGATCCGCCCTAAAATTAGCCATGAGGAAGGCATCATGAGCCCCAACGCCGGGGTAGTTTTGATTTACATGAGGGGGGATGAATTCGTCAGTGATGCCCTGTTGATACAGGTGATCAATCATTGTCAGCGGATCTTGAAAAATAGGTCCCTGTGCACTAACGATGGCGTTATATGCTTTTTCAGTGCGCTGCCAGTTTTGATCACGGTCCATGGCATCATAGCGTCCACTGATGGTGGCGATGTCAACATTCGGCTTTTGGTGACAGAAGTGGATCAATTCTTGGAGAAATATTTTGGCACTGGCGGGAGGGGTATCTCTGCCATCCAGGAAGGCATGAAGGTATACCGGGATACCGTTTTTATGCAGTTCTCCCATCAGCGCTTTAATATGATTAATGTGACTGTGAACACCGCCGTTGGAAACAAGGCCCATGATATGGCAGGCCCCTCCTGTTTTTTTGAGCGTTGAGATCAAGTCCTGCAGAGCGGGATTCAGGGGGAGCGTGCCATCATCGATGGTTTTGCTGATGCGCGGCAAGTCTTGAAACATGATTTGACCTGAGCCAATGGTCATATGCCCCACTTCTGAATTGCCCATCTGACCTTCAGGTAGGCCCACGGCTGGACCACTAGCACCCAGCGTTCTGAAGGGATATGTTGATTTGATTCGATTCCAAGTTGGGGTATGGGCGGAGGATATGGCATTGTCTGGAGCTGCAGTTGCTTCGCCCCAACCATCAAGAATGCATAAGACAATCGGATTTTGAGCCATGGGTGCCATTTGTTTTTTTTAGTAACTATAGCGTAACTGCATCAATATCCAAAGTCCTTAGATTTAGGGGGTAACACGATATTTTTTTAAAAATATCCCATAAATTAACTGAAAAGTAGGAGGCGATCCGCCATACTTTTAACATGCCGAGGGGCATTAACCATCTAACATGAATGAGGCAAATAATGACAAAATTTAATTTAAAATATTTTCTTTTTTTACCGGTGCTTTTATTAGCATTTGGGGGGCGGGCTGACTTAACAGATGCGATGAAAGGCGTCGATAGTGATCTTATTGGCGCAGCCGTACCGAGACAGGCGAAGAGTGTGGTGACGGCGGTTCAAAACACGCATGCAGAAGATTCTGAAGCACAGGTTCCTGCTTTGGCTTTGTTGAACACTGAAGAGCCAATAGCATCAGCTGCAAAGGTTAAAAGAGATTGTTGCGGCCAGTGCTGGTTTGATTTTAAGCGGTTTTTTAAAAAAGGGGTTTCGGCGACCGAGTATTTCCTTGATCGATTGGAAGAGCTGTATCCTACCATGCGAGGGCATGCTGAAAATGCCATGATGTGGTCGCAGGATATTGCGGCGATGTTTGGTAATGAGAAATTGGCTAAACAGCTTGAAAAGATTAGTAAAGCAGGCGGTGAATACGCTGATAAAGCCAGGAAGTGGCTGCAGGTGGCTGAGAACAGCACAGTTTTGTTAAAGCAAATGTCGACAGTGATGAATGGATTTGATTTTGTTGATGGAAAGGCCTTTTATGCTGATTTAAGGGGGCTGTTGCCAACAGTAATCGCCTATGCATCGGATGCTAGAAATGGGTCATTTGTTTTTGGTGATGAAGCTAATCATTTTGCCTTTTATGCTAAGAGGGAATTGACAGACCCCACTTTGCAACTAACTTTTGATATGCAGATCCTTAATCTTTTGAAAACGGATTATGAAAATAAAACTGAACATGATTGGATTGGCTTCCAGGGGAATGACCTGGATGTGTATCGTGGCTGGGTTGCTGAGATGAACAAAGCCCAAGTAGGCGTGGGCGCTAAATTGAAGCATACTCTTACGTCATTGGTAGATGTTTTTGCTAAGGTTGCCAGAGTAACGCTTGACCCAGAGACGGGGGCTATTTCCTTTGGATCAGCCAGTGTTGATGCTAAAGGTGAGTCTATCTTGACGATTCGGTTTCCTGGCTTTGACAAAAACTGGACGCCTGGGAATGCGCCTGAGGTGGTAGCTGTAGCAGAAGAGCCAGCTGTGAACCAGTGGTAGAAGAGGCTGTAGTAGAAGAGGTTGTAGTAGAGCCAGCTGTAGTAGAAGAGCCTGCTGAGGGTGATCAACAGCACGATCAAGCGACAGAACCAACTGAAGATGAAGTGGCTGTTTAAGCGCTCAATCCTTAAATGCACTTTTTGAAGAAAGCCCCGATTTTGGGGCTTTTTTTGTTAGTGAGAGCCGGTATTTTTATTTTTAATCGTCCTTGCGCAGGAGCGCCTTGGCTGTGGCAGCTTCTCTAGATCCTCATGTCGCGCTGCTCCTCCGGGTGACATGATTCATTTTGTATTGGACTTATGCTAAATTATTCAAAGAAAGAGAAAATTATGAAGTGGATGCTGTGGATTGCGCTGATGGTTTGGGATGGTGTGCTGGCAAAGGGCTATCAAGAGCTGTCAGTCCAAGGGCTGGAATATGAATATCCTGTACCACCCTCTCTTAGGGAGGCTGTCCTTGAAGAGTTTGATGCCTTGAAAGACGGTCATGGCCAGATGGTTTTGGATGATTCCCGGGTTACTGATGACCAGAAGCAGACCGTTCTTAATGTTCTGCCATACATTTTTTCGGATCAATGGCGAATAGAAGCTATTCACACTTATGGATTTCCGCTTCCTGGACAACAAAGTTTTTTGGTGGGGCTCTTACGAATGGCTCGCGTGATGGACTTGAAGAAACACATTGATAGTTTAAATCTTCTTTTTCATCAAAAATTTTCTCCTGTCTATGGACTGGACAGCCATACCGATTTTGAGCTTTATCGATATATTTTTTTTCACAATCATATTATCCTGAACATGGAAGGAAAGCACCACCTTCAGCGGCGGTTGAGGGCTTTTTAAAAATTTCTTGTTATTGAGGCTGGGCCAATCGATTTTCAGGATTTTCAGAGTATTATCTTTAATGTTAATTGGCTATCACACTATGTTTATTGGGATCAATTTAGACAACAAATGGCACTGCTTAATCCATCATCACTCAAGGAGGCAAGCCAAATGTTGTGGCGCCTTCGAAGGCGTATAACATGATGTTTGCTCTCTTAATGAGTCGGCATTTTCCCCTTGAAATTTTAAATCGACTTTATTAAATTATTATTAAGCTACGTGCTTCGGGCGTGGTGAAATAACAATTATTGCTTTAAGGAGAATAATAATGACTTCATTTGATTTAAAACCCCTTTTTCACTCTACCATTGGCTTTGACAGGCTGGCTGACATGTTTGATCCAGGAACATTGCAAGCCCAAGACAAACCCACAGGATATCCCCCCTACAACATTGCAAAAATTGGTGAAAACCAGTATGAAATTGTGATGGCAGTTGCTGGGTTTACCAAAGACCAAATCCAACTGACTTTGCATGATAATACCCTTAAGGTCGAAGCAGCGACAACAAATACGGCTGAAGATAAAATTGAATACCTGCACAAAGGCATCGCCATGCGGGGGTTTGAGAAAAGTTTTCAACTTGCAGACTTTATTAAAGTTAAGGATGTGATTCTTCGTAATGGGTTGCTAACCGTTTCTCTGCAGCGGGAAGTTCCAGAAGAGCGCAAGCCGCGCACCATCGCCATTTCAGAAGACGTTTCTAGCGATGTGGCGCCTGCTTCAGCAGAAAATCAGCTTAAGAAATAGCAGCTATAATGATAACGATATCGCACATCTCAGGTGATTTTCTTGGGGTGTGCGATAATTTAATTGCACCAAGATAAAATCATGCTATTTTGTGACTAACCTTTGAGATGGGGCCATAGCTCAGTTGGGAGAGCGCTACAATGGCATTGTAGAGGTCAGCGGTTCGAGCCCGCTTGGCTCCACCAATAAAATCAATGATTGAAAAACTCAAGAAAAGTATCAAAAAAACCTCGCTGAAAGGCCATCTTTTGATCGCCACCCCCCATGTTGCGGATGATGTTTTTGGCAGTTCGGTCATTTTCGTGTGTAGCCACGATGATGAGGGCGCCCTTGGTTTGATGATCAATCGGCCGCTAGAGACAGTGACTTTCATGGAGTTAATGGCTCAGTTGGATTTGAAAAGTGCCCCTAGTTTTGCTGATAAACGGCTCTATTTTGGGGGGCCAATGGATGTCAATCGGGGGTTTATTTTGCATGAACCTTTGATGAAAACAGCACCCAAAGTGAAAGAAACAACAATCACGTCAGATATTGCGCTGTCATCCAGCATTGATTATTTTAAATTAGCGCAAAACGCGCCAGAGTCCATTTCAGCTGATAAAATGATTGTTGCCATTGGGTATGCTGGATGGTCTGAAGGTCAATTGGAAAATGAAATTAAGGCAGGTGATTGGCTTTCGATCCCGGCTGAAAGCAATCTAATTTTTAATACCCCTGCGCAAAACCTCTGGCGACAAGCCTATCAAAACTTAAATATTGAACCCTACCAGGTGAGTGAGCGCGTTAGCTACGCTTAGGTTGGAGCTGGCATCAGGCGATGGGTTTGAACCCCTTTGACATGTTGTGAAGGTATGCCTTTAAACTTGAAGAAAGTGTAGGAAAGGGTGATGGTTTCAACATCATTCATAGATGGGTCTTCGGTAATCTCAGGATCAATGTAAAATAGCAGCGGCATATCAACGGATTGATGAGGTTCAAGACGTTGTTCTAGAAAACAAAAACATTCCACTTTATTAAAATACCCACCCGCTTTATCGGGCGTTACATTGTAGGTGGCCATCCCCACCACAGGTTGATCACTGGTGTTGACGACATGATAAACGGCAAACGCGCTTTCACCCGCACGAATGGAAATTTCTTTTTGCAAAGGTTGAAATTTCCAGGGCAAACTTCCATTGACAGTGCCCGTAAAACGGATGATAAAGCGCCGGTTTTTTATTTCTTTGGCAAAAGTTGTGGCAACTTGGGTGGTGCCGCCATAACCAGTTTGTTGACAAAAAATCCGATAGAGGGGAACCGCTGCAAACGACAGGCCAATCATGGCTAACACAAGACTTAATAAAAGGATGAGCGTTTTTGTGTTTTGTCTTTGATTCACGACTTTAGTTTGAGGAGCGTTGCCACATAAATCAGAGCTATGAAGAACCCAATGATAGCCCCAATAAATATATTCTTGGATCGTTGTTGGGGTGAATTTTTACGCATCTATATTCCTTGGAAATCTATTTTTAAGTAAACCACAAGAAGGAGATGCATGGCAAATAAGTATAAAATACTATACTTAACAGGGACATGGGAGAGATCTTTTCCGCCTTAAGCTGATGAGACATGTGAATCAATTTCACGGCTAAATACAAAGCCATCGCGCTTAGGATCCATTCCTGGGGCGCAAGCACATAAGGTAAAACCCCAAAGATCGCCGTTATCCATGAATAAAGATAAATTTGATTTTTTGTGTGCGGGATACCATGGGTACTGGGGAGCATGGGGATGTTTGCCCTTTGATAATCTGCTTTAAACTGAATAGCCAGCGCCCAAAAATGGGGCAAGGTCCATAAAAAAATCAACCCAAATAAATAAAGCGGGATCCAGGAAACCTGTTCAGTGATGCAAAACCAACCAATGACAGGCGGAAGAGCTCCAGAGATGCCGCCCCAAACAATGTTATAGGGAGTGTTTGGCTTTAAAATAAGGGTATAAAAATAGCCATAAAACAGGATGGTTAAGCCAAGTAAAAAGGCGGGCATATACCCAATTAAAAGCGCCATCAGAAAAACAGCACTGATTGAAAGAAGCATCCCCAACATAAATGCTTCATTTGCAGAAACAAGGCCTGCGGGGATGGGTCTTTCCTGCGTTCGTTTCATCATCGTGTCGATGTGAGGTTCAAGACTCATGTTTAGGGCAGCCGCGCCGCCGGCGCCCATGGCAATGAGAATGAGAGCAATGCCATTGAGAGATGAGAGGCCTGCATGGGAAGCAGCCACCATGCCAATCAGGGCGGTGAAAATAGACAAAACCATCACCCGTGGTTTCAGAAGGTGCCAATAAGATTTAAAAAGATCTTGATCTAAGGCAGATGTGTTTATTTTTGGGGGTGTCAAAGGAGTCATCTGTGCTTATTTTATGTCGGGTTGGTGATCAAAGCTATGGTATGGCGGCGGTGAAGAGACGGTCCACTCTAGAGTGTCAGCGCCAGGTCCCCATGGATTGGCCGGGCATTTCTTGCCGCGGCATAAAGTGTAAATCATCACAAAAATAAAAAACAGGGCCGCGCTGAAAGAGAGGCAAGCCCCAAGACTTGAAACGTAATTCCATCCTTTGAAGGCATCGGGATAATCAGCCACGCGTCTGGGCATGCCGGAGAGCCCTAGAAAATGCATGGGGAAAAACACAAGGTTAACGCCAATGAAGGTGAGCTAAAAGTGTATCTTTCCCAGGATCTCTGGATATTGTCGGCCAGACATTTTACCAATCCAATAGTAAATGCCTGCAAAAATAGCAAACAATGATCCCATCGACAGAACATAATGAAAGTGGGCAACGACATAATAGGTGTCGTGAAGCGCGATATCGAGTGAACTGTTGGCGAGAATAACCCCGGTTAGTCCCCCGATGGTGAACAGCACTAGAAAGCCAATGGCAAAGAGCATCGGTGTTTTGAAAGAGATGGATCCACCCCACATGGTGGCGATCCAGCTGAAAATTTTAACGCCAGTGGGAACAGCAATGATCATGGTTGCGGCTGTGAAGTAGGCATTGACGTCGACACTCATGCCTACAGTGAACATGTGGTGTGCCCAGACAAGGAGGCCAACCGCACCAATCCCTACACTGGCATACACCATGCCCAAATAGCCAAAGACGGGCTTTCTGGAAAAAGTGGCAATGACATGGCTGATGATCCCAAAACCTGGAAGGATCATGATGTAAACTTCAGGATGACCAAAAAACCAGAATAAATGTTGAAAGAGAACAGGATCACCGCCACCTGCAGGATCAAAAAAGGAGGTGGCAAACCCTCGATCTGTTAACAGCATGGTAATGGCCCCGGCCAAGACGGGCACAGAAATGATTAATAGAAAAGAGGTGATGAGCATGGCCCAGATAAACAACGGCATTTTGTGGAGAGTCATTTTTGGGGTGCGCATGTTGAGAATGGTTACAACAAAATTGATGGCTCCTAGAATAGAGGAAGCCCCTGCAATATGAAGGCCGACCAGCATAAAATCTGTGGCAGCGCTGCTGTGACCAAAGGATTTACCGCTCAAAGGGGGATAAAATGTCCAGCCAGTGCCGGCCCCGCCTTGAGCAAAAAAGGCGCCAAACATCATGAGAAGCGCAGGGATTAGTAGCCAAAAACTGATGTTGTTAAGGCGGGGAAAAGCCATGTCCGGCGCGCCAATCATCAGTGGTACAAACCAATTGCCAAAGCCGCCAATTAAAGCTGGCATCACCATAAAAAAGATCATCAACAGCCCGTGCAGAGTAATAACAACATTATAAAATTGATAGTTGTCTGGAGAGATGAAACCATTCCCGGGTGACATGAGTTGTATGCGGATCATCATCGATAAGATGCCACCTAAGAGACCGGCAAAAATCGCAAAGATAATGTAGAGCGTGCCGATATCTTTGTGATTGGTTGAACAGAGCCAACGCGTCAAACCTTTGGGATGTGTGCTAGACATGGTTTATTCCTTGCATTTATTCATATTTTTTACGGGCCTCAGTGATCCAAGCATCAAATTCTTTTTCAGAAACGACATGTACTTCAATGGGCATCATGCCATGTTGAGGGCCACATAGCTCGGAACATTGACCATAGTAAATACCAGGCTTGGTGGCCATGAACCAGGTTTCATTAATGCGCCCTGGCACGCAATCTTTTTTAACGCCCATCGCTGGTAGGGCCCAACTATGAATGACATCATTGGCAGTTGTCAAAACACGAATCTTTTTGCCAACAGGCACATAAACAGGATTGTCAACGGAGAGGAGGCGGAGATGATGCGGCTTTAAATCTTTATCGGGAATCATGTAGCTGTCAAAACTAAAATTACCATGATCAGGATATTCATAGGTCCAGTACCATTGTTTGCCGATGGCTTTGATGGTCATGTCTGCTTTGGGCGCTGCATCCATGTAATAGAGAAGTTTGAAAGAGGGATACGCCATAAACAGCAGAATCACCACAGGGATGGCTGTCCACACAACTTCTAGCAGGGTGTTATGTGACCAGGTTTCTGGTGTGGGGTTTTTACTGGCTCGGTATCGCCAGGAGACCCAGCCAATAAGGAAAATAACAAACCCACCAATGCAACCAGTGATGATTAACATAAGGTTATGGAACGACGTCAGTTGCTCCATAACAGGACTTGCCGCCGGTTGAAATCCTATTTGCCAATCTTTAGGGGCATCACACAGGGTTTCTTGCAGAGGGAAAAACAAGGCCAGGCACAAAAAAAACTTGCGATTAACGGTATTTAACATTTTAACTTCACTATCAATTAAGATATTATCAAATTTCTAACTATACAACTAGTTAAAGCCCAAATATTTGAGAATTTAATGGCTCACCTACGTTACATAAAAGTCGGTTGTTGCGACCATCCTGACATGCTTTTTTTTATCATCCATGGTTATGGCGCCACTGCAGAAAATATAGCGCCCCTCGCGAGCGCTTTTATAGACCAGTATCACCGAGCTCTTTTTATGGTGCCGAACGCCCCTCATCCCCATCCACTAGATACAGCAGGTGCGATGTGGTTTGAAATTATGGAACTGTCTGAGCCTGTGCTACACGCAGGATTGGAAGAATCCATCCCGCTTTTGCGCGATGAAATTAAATACTATCAAGAGCTCTATCAGGTGCCGGCTGAAAAGACAGTGGTTATGGGATTTTCCCAGGGGGCCATGATTGCGCTGGCCCTGAATCATTGGGGAGATACATTGGCCCAGACGGTTATTGGATTTTCAGGCGGGTTGCCCTTTGTGCCCGAAAAATGTGATCCAGCCGTTCGGTACTTATTGATTCACGGCACAGCAGATGCAGTTGTTGTTCCAGCGCGGGGCACAGAAGCGTGTGTTCGATTAAAGCAGGCTGGCGGTGATGTGCGGCTTGAAATGGTTCCGGGCCTTGATCATGCGATAGATGGGCGGGCGGTGGATTTGGCGCAAAACTTTTTGAATGAAGGCAGGGTTTAACATGAAAACTTCAGTTGCGCTTATGGGAGCCTCTGGCATGGTTGGTCAATCAATTATTACAGCGTTGGCGGATGATCCAACCTTTGAAATTGTGGAAGTGATCAGCTCTGAAAAACGGCAGGGAAAAGTGTATGAAGCAGAAACCAACTGGCTTTTGCTGGCGCCCTGTCCTGAAAAAATAAAGGCGCTCACATTTAAATCGCTTGAAGACCTTGAAAGCCCTTATGTGATTTCGGCTTTGCCGGCGGACGCTGCGGAAACAATGGAGCCAGCTCTGGCTGACAAAGGGCACATTGTGTTTAGCAATGCGGCAGCCCATCGATTGAGTGACAAAGCGGTGATGATTGTTCCTGAAATTAATCGTGAAGTGCTCAAAAAAGCCCTGCCAGCGCAGAACAAAGGCATGATTGTGACCAATCCTAATTGTGTGGTGGCAATTGTATCGTTGGCGCTTGCGCCTTTTTATGAAGCAGGTCTTGTGAAGACGCTTTCAATGACAACGCTTCAATCTGCCAGTGGTGCAGGTTATCCAGGGGTTTCGAGCATGGACTTGCTTGGGAATGTGGTGCCTTATATCCAGGATGAAGAATGTAAAATCATCGCTGAATTGAGACAGTTGTTTCAGGTGCCGAACCAGCCTATCTCTGTGCAGTGTAACCGTGTGCCGGTCCGGGTGGGGCATATGGCTTCTATTGAGCTTGAGTTAACAGAGCCTTTATCAGTGGTGGACGCACAAAAGATCATCACTCAGTGGGGCCAAAGCCATGATGGTATGCTGATATTCCATGATGATCCAACAGCACCGCAACCCCTTAAAAGCCTATCAGCCAATGATATGCGGGTACATGTGGGGCGCTTGCAGACCGGGTTGACGGATCGCCATATTCGTTTCTGTGCTTTGGGAGATAACCTAACGCGGGGCGCGGCGGGCGCGGCTATTGCGAACATGAACCTTTACCATCATTTGAGGAGATGATGCGGAGTGCTGTTGCAAAATTTGGGGGATCGTCGCTGGCCACAGCTTCTGGTATTCTAAGATGCTTGGATCTTATAAAAAAACATAAATATCAAGCTGTTATCGTGAGCGCGAATGGGAAAATCACCCAAATCTTAGACCTTTTGGTTTTATATCATCGCCAATCAAATGCCCCAGCTTTTGACCAAATTTGGTCAAAAATATGGGCTATTTATGACGAAATTTTAACAGAATTGGCCTTTAATTCGATCAAAACGACCCGTTTTATTCACATTTTGAAGGCGTTAAAAGCAGAGTTCACTGTGGCGGATTATTCCGATGCATTTCGGGATCGTGTTTTGGCCTATGGTGAATATTTATCGGCTTTCATTTTAAATGAGTTGGGCGCCTTTCATTTTGTCCCCGCGGCTCAACTTATCAAAACCAACAGCCTGTTTGGAGCAGCAGAGCCTAATATATCTGCCATTAAACAGAATATGGATCATTTGGTTCAGGCCCGTGATTTTTCAGTGACGCCTCTTTTGACGCAGGGATTTGTGGGCAGTGATGAACAGGGCCATACCACCACCCTTGGGTTTGAAGGGAGTGATTTTTCGGCCGCGCTTGTTGCTGAGGCAATGCAGGTGCCGGCCTTAACCATTTGGACAGATGTAACCGGCATCTACACAGTTGATCCCCGCTATGTCCCTGAAGCGCCCCCCATTGAAAAAATGAGTTATGCATTTGCCGAGCGCATTTCACACTACGGTGCCCGGGTTTTGCACCCTAGAACATTGGAGCCTTTAAAGCGATCTGGTATTCCTTTGTGGGTTCAATCTTCGTTGGATCCTGGCCAATCAGGTACGTTAATTTCAGAGCATCATGATGATCAGCATTCTGTGATTACCTATCACCAGTCTAAAGTATGGTTGCATCATTTTGACCAAGTAACGCTGCGCCTGTTGGCGGACCGTTTTCCCATCGAAATAGCTTTAGAGACGTTTCCGTATTCATTGGCGTCGGTTGCGTGTCATTCATGTGAATCGTTTGAGATCACCTTGAAAAAAATTCATGATGGCTGGTGTGATTTGAAAAAGGAGAGAAAACATGCGCTTTAATGTTATTGGTCCAGGAAAAACAGGTCAGTATGTTCAAGAACATCTAAAACAAGAAGAAATCGCCCATGTGTTCTCGAGCAAAAATCCCCCAACGCTTGAACGGGTGAGGGAGGCAGATGCCTCGATTATTTTTGTCGATGGCGCAACGATGACGGATCTTATTCCTCTTTTGCTTGAAGCCGGAAAACCAGTGGTGACTGGGAGCACAGCGGTGCAGTGGCCCGCCGATCTTGATCACCTGTTGCGGCAGCAAAACGTGGGGTGGATTCGAGCGGCAAACTTTAGTCCCATGATGAATTTCTTTTTCTATGTCACGCGAAAGTTAGCCGGTGCGCGCGAGCTTTTGGGAAGCCCGGAAGCGTCTGTTTATGAAGTGCATCATGTGACCAAAAAAGATAAACCAAGCGGAACGGCTTTGCGATTGGCGCATGATTTAAACTGGCCCAATGTTGAGATTACAGCGGATCGGAAAGAGGATTATGCGGGCATTCACCGGCTGACCTTGGAAAATGCTCGAGAAAAACTTACCGTTGAACATGAAAGCCGTTCCCGTGCCATGTATGCCCAGGGAGCTGTTGGCGCTGCGCGCCTTTTAATGGGCGAGCCTAGCTGGGTAGGATTGATTGATTATGAGGAATTGATGTATGAAAAATTCGATCACATTACATCGTGATAATTTAAAAGACTGGCCCGTCATTACCGCGATGGTTACGCCTTTTTCAGAGACAGGTGTTGACGATGACGCCCTGAAATTTTTGGTGAAACAGCAGCAAGACCAAGGATGTGGGGTGTTGGTTTTGGGAAGTACTGGAGAAGCCTTTTCCCTAACCCCGCAAGAACGAGTTGCTGTGCTGGATATAGCTCAGAAGATGGATTTGACAGTCCCTCTTGTTGTTGGGGTGACGGACTGTTCCCATGACCGGGTGTTAGAAAACATCCGGCAAGTGAATGATCGCCAGGTTCAAGCCATATTGATTTCTCTACCACCCTATTTCCGACCCGGGCCTGAAGGGCAAAAAGAATTCTTTGACTCTGTTCTTAACGCCTCCAACCATCCAGTGATTTTGTATAATCATCCGGGCCGCGCGGGGGTTGCGATTGCGGCGGAGGTGATTTCTGCTTTGGCATCGCATCCGAACTTGTTAGCGTTAAAACACTCAGCTCCAGGCCTTGATGTGCTTCAAGAGATTAAGAAAAAAGCCCCCCAAGTGCCGATTTACTTAGGGGATGATTCCCTTTTTCATGCCTATGCCAAAGAGGGTGTTGTTGGGTTGATCTCTGTGATGGCAAACGCCTGGCCTGAAAAAACAAAAGCCTATGTGAGAGGATGTATGGCCGGTTCGGTGACGGATCCCTTGGACATCTTTGAGGGGTTGGAGCAAACCGTGAATCCAATTCCCATCAAGGTGGTTTTATCACATCTCTTTGAAATCAGGCCGGATGTTAGGTTGCCCCTATCTTTGAAGGATTTATCAAGTATTGAAAAAATTGAAAATTCCATTCATGGTATGGAAAATTGGTTTATTTAGATAAAAGAGGAAAATTGTGCGCCACGATTTAAAGCCAGAAGATTTTTTAGATTTTTTAGGGAAGCTTGAAACAGGTGACATCCGGGCCGCCGAACCCAAGGGAAATGGGTGGCAAGTTAATGGGTGGGTTAAAGAAGGTATTTTATCGATCTTTAAGCAGTCGGAAATGACAGAAATTCATGAATGGCCGGGCTATGTTGATAAGGATTTTTTGCGTCCGCGCGCTTTTTCTCTGGCAGATAAAGTCCGAGTTGTGCCCACAGGAACAACGGTTCGTCCCGGTTGTTATATTGGCCCGCAGGTTGTCATTATGCCGCCAAGCTATGTTAATATTGGTGCGTATGTTGGCGCCGGAACCATGATTGATAGCCACGTTTTGGTGGGGTCGTGTGCCCAGATTGGTGAAAATATTCACCTTTCCACCAATGTTCAAATTGGAGGTGTCCTGGAGCCGATATCAGCCCAGCCTGTGATTGTTGAAGATGGGGCCTTTATTGGCGCTGGATCCCAGATTCTTGATGGTGTTCGTGTTGGCAAACGGGCTGTGATTGCACCGGCTGTGACTCTAACAAAATCTGTTGATGTCTATGATTTGGTCAATGAAAAGCAATTAGAGAAGGGGGCCGATATTCCAGAAAATGCGGTTGTGATTCCAGGTTCACGAGCGCTGTCTTCTGGATGGGCAAACGAAAGAGGCCTTTCTAAGTATTGTGCGCTGATTGTCAAGTATCGTGATGAGAAGTCCTCGGCTGCTACCACCCTAGAAACTTTGTTAAGGTAGGCGATGTTTTTCTTTCGAAAGATGACTGCCTCAGGGAACGATTTTATCGTTGTGGATGAACGGGTGGCTGAACATAAATGGAGCAAAGAAAGTGCTCAGCGCCTATGTGATCGGCATAACGGTGTTGGCGCTGATCAACTTTTGATCATTCGACAGTCATCAAAAGCTGATGCTAAAATGATTGTCTATAATGCCGATGGGTCAACCGCTCTTCAGTGTGGCAATGGATTGCGGGCGGTCACCAAATATATTCTTAATGGTAATAATTTTGGCTTAACCCAGCTTTATATTCAAACAGGTCATGATTCCATTCACAAGTGTCAAAAGCTTAGTGGTGATGTGTTCATGGCTCAACTGGGATGGCCTGCTCTTTACAACACAGTGTTTTCTAACCCCTGTCCTGAAAAATTGAAGAACCCCCTGCATGTTTCCACAGGTAATCACCACTTGGTTCTTTGGACAGAGAACGTGACAGAATTGGATATTGATCGTATTGGACAAGAGGTTCAAAAGCAGTATCCGATGGGTATTAATGTTCATTTTGTGCACCGCATTAATGAGTGTGAAATTTGTATCCGCCATTGGGAATTAGGAGTGGGGATTACCCAATCATGCGGCAGTGGCTCAGTAGCGGCTGTGTTTGCCGGTCATCAAAGAGGCTTTTTAGAAGATGAAATTTTAGTCCGGACAGCCGTTGAAGAAATGTACGTTGAAAAGCGTTCAGATGGCTATTATTTAACCGGGCGTGTGGCAACAGTTTATGATGGATGTATGAAGTGTCAACCATGAAATCTTATCAGCGTGCGCTGAAAACCCTAGCCTCTGGCAATGCTTATGAGTTGACCTTTTATCAAAGTTCAGTTTCCAAACCCAAGGCGCGGGTTTATATGCAAGCAGCTTTACATGGCGCTGAGATTCAGGGAATTGCTGTTATTCGCCACTTGCAAGAGCGACTGGCCCAATCTGATTTGCCCTTTGATTTCAAGCTGCTGCCATTGGCGAATCCAGCAGCTTTTGATACTAAAATGGGTGAATATGGCTATGGGCGATTTGATCCCCGAACCGGGATGAATTGGAATCGCGGCTTTGTGAATTTGCTTTCTGCCTCTGATTTTTTTGAAGCTTTTGAGTGTGAACGCTTTATCAATACACATGCGCACCTTGGATATGATCAGGCCATTCACGTTTTTGAACACGCCCTCAAAGAACGATTGGATATCTTGGTAAACGCTTCAGCTGGTCAGCCGCCAGAAACACAGTTGGCTTTGATTTTGCATCAAGAGGCCTTGGACGCTGATTATATTTTTGATTTGCATTGTGATTCAATTTCTAAGCCTTATCTTTACACCCCCCAATATTTGCTGAATAAACGGTTGTTAAACTTTACAGCCCAGCATTTTATTACAACCCCCTGCCGCTTTAGCCCATGCTTCAATCAGGCGGTTTTCTATCCTTTCTGGCATTTCACCGAGCAATGGAATAGGCACACGGGTGAAACAAACGTGTCTCCTAAAAAGGCATTCACTTATGAGCTGGGCTCAAAAGAGAGCTATTGCTCTGAAACCGCAAAGACAACCCTTGACGGCATCTTGAACTATGTCACCAACGCGCACAATCCAGTCAGCCAAGCGTGGTGGTGCACAGAAGATGATTATCATCGATTGAGAGCGCCCCGGGGAGGTATCTTTGAACTTTCCTGTGAACTGGGCAAAGTACATCTGGAAAAAGAAGACATTGGGGTTTTGCATACCTTCCCAGGACAAGAGGCAAGTCTTCCCATTGCTTATGAGGACACCTTTATTCCTTTAACGGTAACCGCTTCCCCTGTTGCCCATCAGGGGGATGAACTGGTTAAAATTATGACGCGTTATCAAGAAGTTTCATAGACAAAACATGCCGATTTTTATGTGGGTCGTTGCAGCTGAGATGGCAAAGAAACCGTAACAACGAAGGAATTTTGTTGAGCTTTCTGGCTGAAACCTGTTATTTAAGAGAGGGCGTGATAAAGGAGATTCTTAAATGACCGCTGCTGTTCAAAAAATCCTGTCTCATTATTCCTATGAAAGTCCGGCTGTTCGTGCGCGGCTTGCTCAGCTTTTATATCAAGGGGTGTTGGGCGGAACCGGACGGTTGATGATCTCTGCGGTTGATCAAGGATTTGAGCATGGCCCGATTGATAGTTTTGAGATGCAGCCCGAGGCTTATGATCCTTGTTTTCATTTCCGTTTTGCTTATGAAAATCGTTTATCAGGGCTCTCAGGCCCCTTAGGATTTCTTCAAGCTGGGGTTGATTTATACCCCGGTCAGTTACCACTTATCTTGAAAATGAATAGCTCCAACAAGTTAGTTGATATGGATGACCCTGATCAAGCGGTGACCGCGTGCATCGAGGATGCATTGCATTTGGGCTGTGCTGCCATTGGTTTTACGATTTATCCTGGATCCAATGCGTCTCTCAGTCAATTCCAGGAATTGCAAGAATTAAGCGCAGAAGCCCGTTCTTGTGGACTGGCCGTGATTGTCTGGTCTTACCCCCGCGGTAATTTATCGACAGAAGGAGAAACCAGCATTGATACGGTGAGCTATGGCGCCCATATGGCCTGTCTTCTCGGTGCCCACATTGTGAAAGTAAAAATTCCATCAAGTGCTGTCGCAACCCAAAAATCAAAAGAGCTCTTATCAAAATCAAAAGCAGACCTGACCCAGTTGGATGAACGGATTGCCTTTGTCAAACGGGCCTGTTTTGCCAATCGCCGGCTTGTTATTTTTTCCGGCGGCGCAATCAAAAGTGATGCTGATCTGATCAGTGAAGTTCAAGCCATTCACGCGGGCGGGGGAGATGGATCGATTATTGGCCGGAATATTTTCCAACGTCCCGAAACGGAAGCCAAAGCATTGGTTCAGAAATTAACCGCCATTTATTGTTCGAAATGAGAAAAATATCATGAAGATTACCGCAAATGAAATCAGACCGGGTAACGTCCTCGAGTATAAAAATAGGCTGTGGGTGGTTTTGAAAATACAACATACGCAACCTGGAAAAGGGGGCGCTTATGTTCAAACAGAGCTTAAGGATATCAAAGTAGGCACAAAACTGAATGAACGGTTTCGGTCAAGTGAGACCATAGAAAAAGCACGCCTGGATGAAGAAGAGCGCCAATTCCTGTATCAAGATGGTGCTCATTTAACATTTATGGATCCTGAAACCTTTGAGCAAGTGACGCTGGATCAAGGATTGTTGGGAGAGTCGGTTCGCTTTATTCAAGAAGGGATGACCGTGACAATTGTTTATCATGACGGACATGCCTTGAGTGTGCGCTTGCCTGATACGGTTGTAATGACCGTGGTGGAGGCTGAGCCAGTGGTTAAGGGGCAAACGGCTTCTTCCTCTTACAAACCCGCTGTTTTGGAAAATGGCGTCCGGGTTTTAGTGCCGCCGCATATTGAAGTGGACACACGCATTGTTATCAACACACAAGATGGCTCTTACGTTGATCGAGCAAAGGAAAATTAATGGCAACTGTTACACAAAGATTAACCACTGTTCCCATTGTTAATGTCATGGCGCAAGCAGCTTTTAAAGCCGCCCGCGCCCTTATTCGTGATTTTAATGAAGTTGAAAACTTAGTTGTTTCAGATAAAGGCGCTGGGGATTTCGTCTCAACGGCGGATACACGCGCTGAAACAATTATTTTCAAGGAACTGCAAAAAAGCTATCCCAATTATGGGTTCTTGATGGAAGAGCAAGGGGAAGTCGGCAACCAGAATACCTATTGGGTGATTGACCCTTTGGACGGGACCTATAACTTTCTTCACAGTATTCCGCATTTTTGTATCTCCATTGCGCTGATAAAAAATGGCCAACCGCACGCAGGAATTATTTATGATCCCATCCGAGATGAATTGTTCTGGACGGAAAGAGGCCGAGGAAGTTTTCTGAACAATCGGCGCTTGCGGGTTTCGCTAAGAAAAGAATTACGTGGATCTCTTGTGATGGCGACGTTGCACAATGTATATACACCCTCACGCCCCCCCCATGAACGGGCTTGCTTTGATGAGTTGTTCAAACAAACACGGTTTCGGATCTTTGGATCGGCTGCTTTGAATTTGGCGTATATTGCAGCGGCGCGCGCAGATATTTTTGTGGGATTTGGATTAAAGGCCTGGGATGTGGCTGCTGGGAATTTAATCATTCAAGAAGCGGGCGGAAGCTTAAGCCCGTTCGATCCCCGGCAGGATATTTTTAGTGGCGAGACCCTAATTGCCACCAACGATCAACTGATCATGCCAGTGGAGCGGATCTTTAAATCATTCTGTAAAAAGGCTTGATACCAGCTCTACGGCAAGCTTTGCTGTTTGATGGTTGTTATCGACCTCTGGATTGAGCTCTACCACATCCATAGATCCTAGTTTTCCAGACTGTTTGATGGCTTGGAACACCTTTTGTGTTTGGTCAAGAGAGAGACCTTGTTCAACAGGAGTGCCGACGCCAGGCGCTAGTTCTGGATCAATACCATCGATATCAAAGCTAAAGTGAATATGGGTATTATCATCAACTTTTGCAAAAATTTCTTCGAGGACCTTTTCAATGCCTGCCTGATGAATGAGGGGCATGGTATAAACAGACATCTTACTTTGATTGACAGCGATTTGCTCTCCTTCATCGACCGATCGAATGCCAATCATATTAAAGACCTCTTCCTTAAGAAAGCCGCCGTTGCTGTTGATGAAATCAACCAACGGTTGAGGGCCTTGACCAGTGAGAACGCGAACAGGCATTCCATGGATGTTTCCTGTCGGGCTGGTAGCTGGCGTATTGAAATCTGTGTGGGCATCAAACCAAACGACCAAAAGATTTTTGCCGTGTTTTGCGCAATAGTGGCCAACGGCACCCAATGAGCCAATGGCATAGGAGTGATCACCACCAAGAACAAGGGGCGCATAGCCCGCGGCCAAAATTTCGGCAACTTGGGTATATAAAGCTTTGTTCCATGCGGTTAAGGGATCAAGATGTTTGGCATTTTCTTTAAGAGGATAGTGGGGATACGAAAGCGGTTCTTCGATGTCACCGAAATCTTTTTTGGGCCGCTGAATGCTTTCGATAAGGCCAAACTGTCGAAGTGCATTTGGGCCGTACTTTGTGCCGGGAAGCGCACATCCAAGACTAGAGGGAATACCGCATATACCAATTTTGTGAGTCATATGAATGGGTGTCTATCGATCAAGAAAAGAAGTTGCTAAGTTTTGAAGTGTTTTTGGATCCAAGTCTACGATATTGTTTCGGATGACAAACTCTAAAACATGGCCTTCTTTAACTTTGCCTTTATTGAGTGGCTTGAGAACCTCTGACGCAAGAGCTTTGAAGAAATCACCAGGCTTTGATTTTGTGGAGAGCTTTTTCTGGGAAAGAGCTGCTGATGCCCGTTTGATCATAATTGTTATAGACCCATCATATGCCCCTTTTTTGTTAAGCATTGGATCATTCAAAAGATCAGATTTGACTGTGAACACATCTTTGCCTTTTTTATCTTGGGCGGTCAAATTCATTTGGATGGTTTGTTTTCTGCTGAGCTCGTCCTTTTTGATGGTGGCGTGCCCCTTTAAATTTGAATCTGCTTTTTTGAAAGGGATAAGTTTCATCACAGGCTGGAATTGTTGAGCAAATAGCTTTTGACACCCTGTTTGAAAGCTGGGGTTTGCATTCAGTGTGATGTTTTGATTGATGACAGCGTTTTGTTTTGTCATGGTGTAGGTGAGTTTACCGTCTTTGATGGTTAGGCAAGGGTTGTTGGCCCCTCCAATGCTGGCATCTGCCATGGTTGCCTCTGCTTTAAGGGCTGGCGATGCAAAAATATTGCTGACAGTCCCATGGGCATTGATATTACTCATGTTTAATTCTAAAACCCCAGACTCCCCAAACTTGAGCTGATTATCATACGCTTTTAATGCACTTAAATTCAGATGTGCTGTGGGTTGGAGAGAGAAGCGAATCTGAAGATTCAAACCAGAAAGATGAAGCATAACTGGGGCTTGATTCAATTTTTGATATTGGAAATTAGCGGGCGTGGTGCTGGTGATGGTGTACCCAAAAGGAAATCCAGAAACTATAAAGTTGGGTTTATCTTTAGATAGATTTTTGATGGTAAAGTTTTTCCCTTGATGGCGATCATTCAAAGCGGATGATAGGAGATTCTTCCCATAGTACCACGCAGCGCAATAAGCAAGGGCCAGGATGACAACAGAGATAAAGAGATATTTAAAAAGTTTTTTCATGATGATTGTTGTTCGTTTTTTTTGATAATATCACATAAAACAAACCAAAGGCCAAAGCCATGTATCACGGAGAAACGGTATTTTCCAAAATTATTGAAGGCACCATCCCTTCAAGAAAAGTGTATGAAGATGATCACGTGCTCGCTTTTCATGATATCGAGCCTAAGGCAGATGTGCACGTATTGATCATTCCCAAAAAGAAGTACGTCTCTTTTAATGATTTTGTTCAAGAGGCTTCTGAGACAGAGATCAGTAGCTTTTATCGAACCATTCAAAAGATTGCAGAGGATCTTGGGATTGCTGAATCGGGGTATCGATTGGTGACCAATCATGGTGCAAAAGCCGGTCAGGAAGTGTTTCATTTTCATGTGCATATGATTGTGCCCCAGCACAAGGATTAGATCTCTAAAACTTGCCGAGGGGTGACGAGAAAGCTTGATTTTTGAAGCACGCTGACGCATTATCCCCAAAATTAACACTTTGTTCATAATTGAATGACTTTTGAAACATTTTGCCTATATTTCAATGACTGCTGATGCTTTGAAATCCCCGATTCCTGTTGATGTGCTTCGATCGATTGGGTTTTTACCTTTGGCCACAGGTTCGATGCAGTTGGATGTCTATTGCTTGAACGCAGATAATCAAGAAATGCAAAGCTTGATCGAGACCTACCATTCAGCGTGTCATCCTAGTTATATTGTTGTGGGTCTTGATGAGTTGAATCGGTTGTTCGATCGGCATGGCCTGCTTCAAAAGAGAGAAATACCTTTAACGCCGCTGGAGACATTGGCGGATCTTGTGCGAGGTGGTTTGCAGCGCCAAGCCTCGGACATTCACCTTGTGGTACGCGAATCTTGCATAGCGGTTCTGTTTCGCTGTGATGGGCATTTGTTGCCGTTTAAAGATTTGGACAAGCAGTATGGCCTTCAATTGATCAATGCTGTGAAAGTCAGGGCATTGATGGATGTGGCTGAAGGGCGACAGCCACAATCAGGTAGTTTTCGCCATACGTCTGATGGAACAGGATATGAAATTCGGGTCTCAACCCATCCAACTTTATTCGGTGAAAGTACGGTCTTAAGACTGTTAACCAAGTCTCCGTATCAACAAAAGTTAGAGGACCTTGGAGATTCTCTGCCTCGATTTTAAAACAGCTTCAATCGGCTGGAAAATCACCAGCAGGACTGATTGTTCTGACAGGGCCTACGGGGTCTGGAAAAACAACAACGCTTTATAGCTTGCTTCATCAAATGGGCCTGGCTGAAAAAAATGTGATGACACTTGAGCAGCCCATTGAATATTTCATGCCGAGTATTCGCCAAACTGAAATACGCGAAGGTGCTGGGATGTCTTTTGCCTCTGGTATTCGGTCCATTTTACGCCAAGATCCGGATGTGATTCTGATTGGTGAAATCAGAGATTCTGAAACAGCCGCTATGGCTTTGCGGGCGGCCATGACGGGTCATTTTGTGTTGACGACAGTTCATACCCGCGATGCATGGGGGGTTATTTCAAGGCTGGAAGAGCTGGGTGTGCCCCGCCATCACATTCAAGAATTTATTACCATCATTGTTGCCCAGCGGTTGATTCGTAAGCTCTGTCAACATTGTCGGCAGAAAGTTCAAACGCCCGAGACACTGGTGAATTTAGGACAGGCTATGAAGGTCAAGCTTCCTGGTTCAACCTATCAATCTACAGGCTGTTCTGCGTGCTTTAACACAGGATATCAAGGGCGCTTTGCCGTGGGGGATGTCTTGACGCGACAGGCGATTTTAGCGGTGGGGGCAAAAGAGCCCCCAACATCGATTCGGGAAGAAAGGCCTTTTTTAAAGGAAGGGCTTGAAAAAGTTGCCGAGGGACAGGCTGATTTTGCTGAAGTTTTTCAGCAACTTGGCATGGATCTGGATAAAATGAAAGTTGGGCGGCCCGTGTGTTAAAAGCGAAAATACCGAGAAAAAGCCTGATGAGCTTTTACTGGCATTTACACTATTGTCTCAGTGCTGGTTTGGACGCCGGGCAAGCGATATCCGGGCCTTTTTGAACCGAGGGCTAAGCACAGTGTTCCGGCGCGAATTAGATGGCATTTTGAAACACTATCAACATGGCGCTCTTCTCTCTTTTGCTTTTGATAAACAGACGCTCCAGGATCGCTCGATGGTGATATCGCTTTTGAAAGCGGCTGAGGCCTCGGGACAGTATGCGCAGATCTTCTCGGGCTTGGCTCACTATCAAGCTTGGAAAATTGACATGACTGATAAAATTGCACGATTGTTGTATTACCCTTTTTTCCTGTTCTTGGTTGGATGTGCTTTGCTGGGTGCCACTCTTTTTATTTTGGTGCCCGAGCTTCAACCTATTTTGAAAGAAATGGTTAATCAACAGTCCACGCGGTTGGACGGTATTTATGCTTTTGTGGTGTGGTGCCAGAATCATGGCTTGCTTATGGTCGGTGTTATTCTTGGGCCTGTTTTGATTTTAGGACTGTTCGGTTTTATGAGCACCCGCATGCAGTTAATGATGCAAAAAACCCTGTTTCAGGTGCCGCTTCTTTCCACATTGATAAAATATGGTGAGACAGTGCAGTTTTGTCGCGTGATACATTTGCTGTTGGCCCATGATGTCCGCTTGATTGAGGGCATCAAACAAATGGCCTGTACCCATCCTTTGGCCGTATGTCGGCACTCTTATCAGAAGTTGCACGAAGATATGACGCGCGGAGAAAGTCTGTCCCAGGCGTTTGCCAAGGTGTCCCTTTTTGATCCTTTGTTTTATCAAATGTTGCTGGCGGGAGAAGTGTCTGGAAATTTAGTGCAAGCAATGAAGCAAGCGTCTCATTATTTTGACCAAGCGTTTAAGCGAAAAATTGATGCACTTTTACGACTGCTGCCAACCCTTATTTTGATGATGGTTGGGCTTGTTTTGATCTTTATTTTGAGTCAGGTGATCCTGCCTCTTTATGACACGATTGCCGTTTCAGGAGACCAGATATGAAATTGATCAATTCAACCAAGGTTTTTCTGCGCCTTGATAAGACCCATGTTTCTATGGAGATGGGGCGGCCTTTGGGGAAGAACAAGGTTCTTTTTTCCGGGAGCCTTCAGGAATTTGAGCATTCTTTGGCGTCTCAAAAATCAATCAACCATTTGCCAATGGTGATCGATTTAGCGGGGCATCCCGTTTTTTTTAGCCAGAGCAAACCTGAACCCGTGGTGGATTTACATGCCGAGCTTCCAGTGCCTGACCAGGGACACTGGTTTGTGACGGTTGGGGGCTCTGATGACGTTTCTAACATTATTTCTTTGATTTACGACCAGTGGCAAGGGAGCATCTCTATCTCCAAAATGCCCCTTGAAAAAATGATGACTTTTATAGAGAAGCATCGCGGGGCGAGCCAGGGTGTTGTTTTGATACAAAACCTACCGGAAGGCCTGCTTTGTGTGGGGCTCAATCAGGGACGCCTTATTTTTATGTATGTAGATGGTCGCTATCAGGAGGCGGATTTACATCAAAGAGATCACATCCCCCGGTGCTTCAGGAGCGATGGTATAAAATGGGGCTGCCACGGGCGTATCAAGCAATCCGCATTCCTGGCGACTTGGATGTGAATATCGCTGAGCAGAGCTTGAGACTAGATCTTAAGAATCGGATGCTGAAAGACAAAGATCGGATTAGAGAGCAGGCACACCGTCGACGAAATATTTTTAAATTGGTGGCGGCGGCCTTGGCAGGGATTTTTTTGGCATGTATCTGTTGGAACGCTTAGACTAATGAGAGCCGCCTTGAACGGTTGAGTAACATAGATCTGGACCATTTACGTAGAGCTTAACGATTTTTGACCAGGCGTAATGGGGCGTGAGAACGTCTAACAGCTGCGCCAGGTGTTTTTGCTGAATCGGCCCGTTTTCAGTATAGAAAAGACGGCACTGCCAAGCGTCGGTTAAACTGGGGACAACAACGGGCACGGGATAAACTTGATAGCCACGATTGGCAACATTGATCAAATCAAAAGGCATGGGCTCTAAAATTGTTTTTAGGTGCGTGCCAAGCGCTTCTGGACTTCCATTGTAGAGAAGGGTGAGATCAACCCCTGTTTCTGTTAGCGCTTCGGGAGGCTTAGGAAAACGGGGTTTAACCGCGGCAAGATTGAGAGGTTTTTTGAGAGGATCATCAAGATCAGATGCCGATGCGTTTTTGAGATTGTGGATAATGGTTTGTGTGAATTCAGAGGTTGAGACAGGATGGCGCGCATAGGGAACATCTGAGGTAAAAACACCTTCAACAAACGTTTGCTCTAACGCGCGTGTGATGCGCTGAGCCACCGCAAAAGCGCCTATGTGTTCCAGCATGAGAACAGAACTTAAAATCAAGGAGGTTGGGTTGACACTATTTTTGCCCACAAGAGCGGGCGCAGAGCCGTGAACAGCTTCGAAAATAGCGGCGTTCATACCAATGTTTGCGCTGGGCGCAAATCCCAAGCCGCCCACAAGACCCGAGCAAAGATCGCTGAGGATGTCACCATTGAGATTGGTCATGACCAGCACATCAAACTGACTGGGGTTGACCACCAGTTGATGCGCACAATTATCAACAATCATATGCTCGTAAGTGATATCAGGATAGTCGGCAGCGACTTGGTCACAGACGCTTTTAAGCAGGCCTTCTGTGATTTTCATGATATTGGCTTTGGTAGCGCAGGTTACTTTTTTTCTGGCGCGGGTACGGGCGCATTCAAAAGCAAACCGGGCAATTCTTTCACACCCAGCCCGCGATACGGCTTTGAGGCTTTGAGCTGTTTCCGGCGAGGTCCAATGTTCAATCCCGGTATAGAGACCCTCAACATTTTCACGAATTAAAACAAGATCAATGGGATCTTTTGAATAGCGCGTTTGAAGCCCCGGCATAATGCGGGCCGGGCGAATACTTGCAAACGTATCAAAGAGTTTCCGCAAAGTAACATTGGCACTTTTGCCACCATACCCAACGGGTGTTTCCAAAGGGCCTTTGAGGGCAACACCCGTTTGTTGGATAGAGGCAATTGTTTCCGGCGGAAGTCCTGTTTCGATGCCGGCTTCAAAAGCTTTTTTGCCCGCTGTTTTTAGATCCCAGATAATGGGCGCCTGGGCCGCCGAAAAAATATCACAGACACTTTGAACAATTTCAGGCCCGACGCCATCCCCTTCAATCAGCGTTATTTCTTTGGATATCATTTAGCTGAGTTGACCCAGGCTGGAATCATTGTTGACATTGGTATTGGGGCGCGAGCCACGGAAGGTGTCGATGTTGGCAATAATTTCAGTGGCTTGGGCGAGGCGGGTATTGTATTCCTCGAGCTTGTCTGGGGTCATGGTTTCGAGCTGATTGGTCATCCCATTGACAAAAGCCTTAATGGTGCTGATCTGGGTGCGCACGGCATCAACGGTGGGATAAGCACCGGAGAGGTTAGAAATGCTGGCTTTTAACTTGGGTTGGGCGATTACGTTAGTGACATCAATGAGTCTTGCAAAAAATCCCGACCTTTCTGCCAGGATGTGACAAAGGAGAGCTGACCATTGAGCTGATTGAGGGCATTAATTAAGTTGTTGCTATTCATTTGCGCCATTTGAATGCTGTTTGCATTATTGGTGATGCCTCGCACTGTGCTGCTGAGGCTGCGGTATTGACCGGCCCACCCCTGCAAATTTGACAGTTCTGATGTGGCATCTTTGGTGCAATGGGTTAAAAGAAGAATGAATGAAAATGAAAGTAACTTTTGAATGTCTGTCATCATGTGTGGAACCCTGCCCCATTTAAAGTATTAGATCTTTTTAAATATGGGTTAATTTATGAAAAAAGACAAATCTTTTTATCTAAAAAAGTAAGCTTAGTCGCTTGACGGTGGATTTAAAAGCAATCTATCATTCACCTGTGAAAGTTAAAAAATCTGATCCAACAAAAATAAATAATTTTTTTATTTAATTTAATACTTGAACTTTTAATTTTTTTAATTATATTTATTATAAATTAGTTGTTTTGTGTTGTGAAAAATCTTTTTATTATTTGTTTATTGTCCCTGCAGGTGAAATCAGCTTGGCCTGACTTATGCTTAGACGCGAATCCTGATCGGGTGAGTTCTTTTACGCAAGGAAGTGAGGCTATAAGAACCACTATCTATCCAACAGAAAGACTAGTATGGCTGAGTGAGAGATCGTGCCATTTTTTAGGAATAATTCCTAATAATTTCAGTTCAGAAGAAAAAGCCCGGAAAGCCCATAACGCCCTTATGGATAAATCTGAACCAACTGGTTTTTTTGATCTTAAGGAAGATATGAAAAACACACAAGCAGAGGCCGATCGAAGTTGGGTTGAAGGGCTGTTATCTTTGAGGGGCAGGTTAGACCATTCTCAAAGCAGAGCCTTAACTGCTGAGCAAGAGATGACAGGGCCTTTGGCTGCGGTTACGCTTTTTGACCCTTTCGCCCAACAGTCATCATCATTATCTCATCCAGATACAGAAAGTTCTACTGATAATCATTTAGCTCAAACGTCAGTGCAAGAAACAGAAACTCATCAAGAGAGGACAGGTCGGCGACAGAGGAGTGCTGTCGCACGAGCGCGCAGGAGAGAGAAGAAGCGTAATACATTAGCGAAAAAAAATAGCTTGTTAGCAGCTCGAGAAGCATGTGTTCGGATTCAAAGAGAGCTTGATAGAATCCCTGATAACTCTAGAAATTCATCGAAATACTATGAATTAGAACGTCGATTGGAAGAAATTAGAAAATTTATTGACAATATTAACGAGTATTTCCCAAATCCTGAACCATTAGGACCTATTGTTTCTCCGTTGCTACCAAAACAAAAACCGAATGGTCAGCGTATGGCGCTAGCTCCCATAAATAGTCAACCCGTAATGAGAGCTTTCGCCGCCACTCCTATGGCAGGGGCTGCATATCAAAGCTGTGGGCAGCCAATGATGGGGGTGCAAGCTGTTTATTCAACTGGAGTAGTAGACCAAAATAGACAGGTTGTTTTTGTACCTTCTCCTGCGTATTATTATGGGACAGCTTCTCCCTATCCCTCTCATGGCCTGCCTGGTGCGACAGCAAAATACCGATGGTAAATGTTGTGCTGCAAATAAGCTAACGCTGGTTGGTGGCGCGATGGGCTAAGGCAGCTTCGAGGAATGCATTGATATCGCCATCGAGGACACCTTGGGTGTTGCTGGTTTCAACACCAGTTCTAAGATCTTTCACCATTTGATAGGGCTGAAGAACATAAGAGCGGATTTGATTTCCCCACGCATTATCGCTTTTTTGAGCATGGGTTGACATGGCCTTTTCTTCTTGCTTGCGCAATTCCAATTCGTAGAGCCGGGATTTGAGCATCTGCATGGCTTGCGCCCGATTACGGTGTTGTGAACGATCATTTTGACACTGAACAACAATACCTGTTGGCATATGGGTGATGCGGATGGCGCTGTCGGTGGTGTTAACGTGTTGGCCACCGGCACCCGAGGCCCGGAAGGTATCAACTTTTAAATCTTTATCTTCAATGGCAATTTCGATGGATTCATCCAGTTCTGGATAAACACGCACCGCTGAGAAACTTGTATGCCGACGCGCGTTAGAGTCAAAGGGAGAAATACGCACCAGTCGATGAACGCCGGATTCTGTGCGCAACCAACCAAAGGCTTTGGGTCCTGAAATTTTAAGGGTCGCTGATTTGATGCCGGCAACCTCACCACTATTTTCTTGAATAATTTCAAGCTTGTATTTTTCTTTCTCTGCCCAACGAGAATACATCCGGAACAGCATTTCAGCCCAGTCTTGAGCTTCTGTTCCGCCGGCGCCGGCATTGACTTCAAGGAACGCGTTGTTGTTATCGGCCTCCCCGGAGAGAAAGCTTTTCAATTGGTGACGCTCTGCTGCCTTCAGCAATTGAGCAAGTTCTTTTTCCGATTCTGCCACCAGCTCGGACTCGTTTTCACTTTCAGCGATTTCAATCATATCGACGAGTTCGGCAAGCTTATTTTCAAGGGCTAAAATATCGTTGACATGCGATTCGAGTTGCGACCGCTCTTGCATGATAGATTGTGCTTTTTGAGCATCATCCCAAAAGCCATCGGCTTGAATGATGTCTGCCAGCTCGGTTAAGCGTTTTTGAGCGCTATCCCAGTCAAAGATGCCTCCTGAGCAGGGAGAGAATGGTCTCGATTTCGCTTTTAATAGACTCTATTTCTGCTTTCATTGGACTTTTTGTTTAATAAATGCCACTGACAGCTGAATTTGACAAGGAAGAACTTGACGTACTACCACTGGGATTGGGGTTTTGATGGGGTTTAAAAACCTCGATGATGCTATTTTTATCAGTTGCTTCGGCGCGCTGCCCAGTCAACCGATTGATGCGCATGAACTTCGTTTGAGGTGGCACTTTAAACGGTTGGGGTTGTTGAGCAGCAAGCGCCTTTTCCATGAACTCTTTGAAAATAGGGCCCGCCACAGATCCCCCGGTATTAAAGCGCCCCAGAGAGCGCGGGTGGTCATAGCCAAGATAAACACCAACAACCAGGTCCTTGCTGAATCCCAAGGTCCAGACATCTTTGTAGTCATTACTGGTTCCTGTTTTAAGGGCAATGATTTGATCTTTTGGTTTTGCGCGGCGGCCGGTCCCCCGGACACCAACGCCTTCAAGAATCGAGACGATTTGATAGGTGCTGATGGGATCAGCAATGGTGACTTTTTTGCTGTCTAAGGTGGGGGCAAAGTCGGTGGTTGGTGGCGTGAGATCACAAGAAGGACAGGTTCGATTGTCTTGGCGATAAATAGTTTTCCCATGACGATTTTGAATGTGTTCAATCAAATAGGGACGGATGTGATAGCCGCCGTTGGCAAGCATGCCATAGGCAGCGGTGAATTGAAGCAGGGTTGTTGCTTCACTGCCTAAAACAGCAGATAGATAGGGCGGTAAGTTTTCATAAATGCCAAAACGCCGGGCAACAGAGATAATCTGTTTCATGCCAATGGCATGTGCCAATCGAACCACAGTTGTGTTCATCGAGCGTTCCAGAGCAGCTCGAAGAGTGTTGATCCCGAAAAAGCGTTTTTCAATATTTTGCGGCGTCCACAAAGGTTGACCAGGCGCGCTTTCATAAACAAAGGGCGCATCCAGAATGAGAGAGGTGGGGCTGTAGCCTTTTTCAAACGCTGCTAAATAGGTGAACGGTTTAAAGGCCGAACCCGTTTGACGCAAAGCTTGGCTAGCCCGGTTAAATTGGCTGCGGTCAAAACTAAAGCCGCCCGACATTGCCAGCACTTTACCTGTGTGGGGATCCATTGCCACCAAGGCCCCTTCTATTTCTGGCGTTTGTTGGAGTTGATAATGATCTGTTTCTAACCCGCCCTCTTTAGAAACGAGAATGACATCCCCTGGGGTCAACACATCATGGGGGCTGGTTATTTCTTTGCCCAGCGCTGTTTTACCATTTTTAAGACGTATGTGTTTCCGGGCCCATTTGAGGAGGTGGAGAGGAATGGTTCCCGAAGTTTGATCTTTAAATCCGATGATGGCGTGATCGGGTTTAATATCAAGGACAACGGCCAAACGCCAGGTGTCGAGATATATGGGCGTATCGATCTTTGCCAGAGAATGAACCCAGGTTTTCAGGGAAAGGGAGCCAATCGGGCCGCGCCAACCTTTTTTCCGGTCAAATTTGATGATGCCGTTTCGTAGAGCCTCATCTGCAAGACGTTGATAAAAAGAATTTAAGGTTGTATGGACAACCAATCCTTCTTCATAGAGTGTTTGCGTGCCATATTTATTGGCAATAAACCGCCGAACATCTTCGGCAAAGAATTTGGCATCAATAATATCTTTTGTCTTGTGCTGTCGGAGAACAATGTCTTCTTGTATGGCGCTGCGGGCTTGATCAGCTGTGATCAGATTTTCTTCATACATACGGCCAATCACCCAATTACGCCGAGCAAGGGCGGCTTCCTTGTTTCGTATCGGGTGATAATTATTAGGGGCTTTTGGCAACGCTGCTAAATAGGCAGTTTCAGCGACAGACAGTTGATTGAGCGGCTTGTCAAAGTAATTGAGAGCCGCCGCGGCGATCCCATAATTACTGGCACCAAAATAAATTTCATTGAGATAAAGTTCTAAAATCTTGCTTTTTGACAGGGCCCGCTCAATGCGAATCGATAAAATGGCTTCTTTAATTTTGCGCAGAAGGGTGCGATCACTGGTAAGCAGAAAATTCTTTGCCACCTGTTGGGTAATGGTCGAGCCGCCCATCAACCCTTTTTGACCGGTGAGTTTGTTTTTGATGTTGTTGAAGGACGCTCTGAAAATACCGAGGATGCTAAGCCCGAAATGGCTGTAAAAATGCTCATCCTCAACCACGAGAAAAGTTTTGATCACATGATCGGGAAGGGACTCTATGGGGACAAAGATTCTTTTTTCTATGGCGTATTCTGCAAAAACGTCCCCCTCTTTAGAAAAAAGACGGGTTAGGACAGGGGGATCATATTTTTTGAGCTGCGTGTAATCAGGAAGATCGTGGCCAAAAAAATAAAAGAGGGCCAAGATGGATAAAGCTGCACACAGCCCTGCAATCAATAAAAAATAAAAAAGATTTTTAATCCAGGATGTCATAGGGCTTTTTTATCCATGAAAAAAAGGTCAATGGCGCTTACCAGTTTTGAGGCAATGATGCGCAAATAAAAATCGGAATTAAGTTTTTTTTCATCTTCAGGGTTAGAGAGAAAACCCAGCTCTACCAAAACCGCCGGAATATCGGGTGTGCGCAGAACGGCAAAGTTTGCAAAGCGATGATTGTTGCTTGATAAAAGATATTTTTTATCAATAGCATTTTGAATCATTTGAGCGCAGGAAATGGACAAATTCATGGTTTCCCGTTTGGTGAGATCAATGAGGATATTGGCAACTTCTGGAATCTCTGAATCGAAGTCAATTCCCATAAACAAATCGGCCTTGTTCTCTTTTTGGGCCAACTTTGCAGCTTCTTTATCTGACGCCACACGGGAGAGAGTGTAAACAGAGAGCCCTTGGGCTGAGCCTCTGGGGGAGCTGTCGGCATGTAAGGATATGAAGAGATTTCCCTGGTTTTCACGGCTAAACTGGACTCTTTTGGCAAGCGGAATGAAAACATCGGTACTGCGTGTGAGGCGGACATCATAGCGATTTGTTTTTTTTAACACGTCCGCCAAGATTTTAGCCGCCCTTAGCGTGACGTTTTTTTCATAGGTGCCGCCTCTGCCAATGGTGCCTGGATCGGCGCCGCCATGACCCGCATCAATGATGATGATTTTTTTCTGCGGGGCCGGCGGTGGTGTTGGAAGGCTTTTCTGCGTTGGCGGCGGACTGCTAAGCTTTAAGGTGTGTGGTGGTGGATTGGCCACGGTTTCTTGGAAATCAATGACGTATCGATGGTTTTTACAGGTTGGATTGGGGGCGATGCGAAATTTGTTTTTGATGGCCATCGGGCCATTTAAAGAGAGAATTAACTGCCTTTTGGTGCCATTGACTTTTTGCTGCTCTGCTGACCGGACATAGGCGGGGCGTGTAGATGGCAGGGTAATCGGCGCTCCGTTGTTAATGTGAATCAGGACATCTTTGTCTTGGTTGCCTTGATAGGTGACCGGCGTTAGGGGTTGGCGTGATTCCAAAACGATTCGAAACCCTTTGGGTTGAGCCCCAAAACGAACATCGATTGAATCTCCAGCTGAACAGAACCAAGAGAAGGCACTGCACAAAAGAGCCAGGACTGTAAAAAGATTTATTCTAAGCATCCGATTACAAACGTACATAATTTCTAGAAAACAATGTTGTTGATCATGACAACCAGATCATTTTATGTTATTTCTTGCTTAATTTACTATGCCATTATCATAGACGAGACTTTTAAGAATTTAAAAGGATTTCGGCAAAACAAAAAAGATTAAACATTAATTAATAAAAAAGTATGGTCAAACACATAAATATTCAGAAAATTTTATTCACGATATTATTTGTGCGTGTACCGACTATCATGGAGTTTAGAAAACAGTGCCTAGAAAAATACTTATTGAAGCCGTGCATCAAGAGGAAACTCGAGTTGCCATTATTGAAAATTCAAAACTTGTGGATTTTGATCACGAGCATGCTGAAAAGAGAACCATCAAAGGAAACCTATGCCTTGCCAAAGTTATTCGGGTAGAGCCCTCTCTGCAGGCTGCTTTCGTTGACTTTGGTGGCAATCGCCACGGGTTCTTGGCTTTTGATGAAATTCACCCCGATTACTTTCGCATCCCTGTTGAGGACCGGAAGCTTTTTGAAGAGTTGCGTAAAGAAGAATTTAAAAAACAGCAAGATCTTGACCTGATTGATGAAGAGAGCTCTGATGAAAGTACTGACGATGCTGAGAGTGAAGACGAGCAAAAGCCACCAGAGGAAAGTGAAGAAGCAGAAGTTGAGGTAGCGGAAGCTGAGGTAACAGAAGAGCCTTCTCCTTCTTCCGCAAAACGTCCGAGAAGCGTTCGTGAATTTATTCGACGCTACAAGATTCAAGAGGTTATCAAGAGCCGTCAGATTGTTCTTGTGCAAGCGGTGAAAGAAGAGCGCAATAATAAAGGTGCGGCGATGACGACTTATGTCTCATTGGCAGGACGTTATTGTGTTTTGATGCCAAACACCAATGCTACAGGCGGCGTTTCACGGCGAATCAATAAGGTTGCTGATCGCAAGCGTTTGAAAAAAATCTTGTCATCCTTTGAGGTGCCGGAGGGAATGTCGTTGATCATTCGGACCGCTGGGATGGATCGGAATAAAACGGAGCTGAAGCGCGATTGTAAATACTTGTTGAGCTTGTGGTCTGATATCCGCGATATGACCATGCAGGCGGTGGCGCCAAGTTTGATTCATACCGAAGCCGATCTGATTCAGCGGACGCTGCGGGACATGTACACCCGCGATGTGGATGAGGTGCTGATTGAAGGTAACGAAGCCTACAAGAAAGCCAAAAACATTATGAAAAAAGTTTTGCCCAGCCACGCAAAACGAGTACAGAAATATGATGATCCTGACACACCGTTGTTTTTTAAGTATGGGATTGCAAAACAAATTAATCAGATTTTCTACAGTCAGGTTTTGTTGAAATCGGGGGGATACCTGGTTATTCAACAAACGGAGGCGCTTGTATCTGTGGATGTTAACTCGGGCCGCGCAACCCGGGAACGACACATTCAATCAACGGCGTTCAACACCAATATGGAAGCTGCAGCAGAAGTGTGCCGCCAAATCAAACTCCGTGATCTAGCAGGGTTGATTGTGGTTGATTTCATCGATATGCCAGAAATGAAACACAACCAGGCTGTTGAACGCGTGATGCGCGAATCTCTAAATGATGACCGGGCCCGTGTTCAAATTGGACGTATCAGCCAATTTGGATTGCTAGAGCTTTCACGTCAGCGTATCCGACCCAGCCTACATGAGCGGAGTGGCATTCAATGCCAAAGCTGTTTGGGAACAGGATATGTGCGCTCGCCAGAATCCATGGGGTTGCAACTTCTGCGCTTAATTGAAGAAGAGGCTATCCTGAACAAGCGAGATCGCATTACGGTGAAATTGCCTCAGGAGGTTGGATTTTATCTCCTGAATAACAAGCGAAATTACCTGAGCCTCATCGAGGAGAAAACCAAAGCATCTATTATTCTAGAGCCCTCTGCAACCATTGGGAATGGTTTTGAAATTCTAGGAACTGAAGGTGAAGTGGTGTTCTCAACCAGTCAAGATGCGCTGGATTCTGCGTCTTCTAAATCACAGCCTAGCGGTGGAAAAGACCGCAAAAAGACACCTGATTCTGGTCAACGCGAGGCCCGCAAAGGCCGGGATAGGGGGCCACGAAAAGAGCCAAAAGCCGTGCAAAGCGATGAGACTGTGCAGCCGCCGCAGCCAAAGGAAGAAAAACCTCAGCAAAATCAAAATGTCCGCCGTGATGATGAGGGAAATAGAGACGATTCAGCAATGCCCCAAGGAGAGGGTCCTGCTAAAAAGTCCCGCCGACGCCCAAGAAGAAATAAAAAACCCGGCACGAGAGAAAATACCGAGCTGAATGGAAACACGGAGAGTCAGCCAAATTTAGAGAAACAGCCTCCTAAAGCAGACCACCAACCTGCTGAAAAGAAAAAGGCGGCGCCCGTCTCCCAGCCAGAAAACAAAACAGAGATGGGTATTTTTGCCAATGAGTCTGCCAAAAATGGACCGCAAAAAGGCCGTCATCAGAAAAAAGGTTGGTGGCAAAAGCTTCTAGAAACGGATGACTGATTTCGATGCCAACTCTATCGCTCTATAACAGCAAAACGCAGTTAAAAGAGATCTTTAAACCAATGGATCCACAGCATGTGAAAATGTATGTCTGTGGACCAACGGTTTATGATTACATTCACATTGGCAATGCCCGGCCCGTGGTTGTTTTTGATGTGCTCTATCGCTTGTTGCAGGCGCTGTATCCAAGAGTGACCTATGCGCGTAACCTGACCGATGTTGATGATAAAATCATTGATCGCGCAGCTGAAAAGAATATAGAGATTACGGCGTTGACCCGAGAGATGATTGCAGCCTTTCATGATCATATTACGGCCTTAAACGTGTTAGCGCCCGACATTGAACCAAAGGCAACGGATCACATTCAAGATATAATTGCCATGATTGAGCGGTTGGTGCAGAACCAAGCTGCTTATCTTGCTGAGGGACATGTTCTCTTTGATGTGAGCCAAGATAAAGACTATGGGCGCTTATCGCACCGATGCCTTGAGGATATGAAAGCCGGGGCACGGATCGATGTTGAGTCGTATAAGCGAAGCGTTCATGATTTTGTTTTGTGGAAACCTGCAGCCGCAGGTGAAGTGGGCTGGCAAAGCCCATGGGGATATGGCCGACCAGGATGGCACATTGAATGTTCGGCCATGATTGAGCGGGTTTTTCAAGGCCCCATTGATATCCATGGGGGAGGGATTGATTTACTGTTTCCCCATCATGAAAACGAAAGTGCTCAAAGTCGATGTGCCCACTCCTATCAAGACCTGGCAACGTTTTGGGTTCATAATGGGTTGCTTCAAGTGAATTCAACAAAAATGTCCAAGTCGCTGGGGAATTTTTTCACCCTCAACGATAAGCTGAAAGACATGCCAGGAGAATTGATCCGGTTGGTGTTGTTGAGCAGCCACTATCGACAACCTCTGGACTGGACAGAAAGCCGGGTTCACCAATGCCGCCAAACACTGAATCGCTTTTATCAGGCGGCTGAGGGATATGATGCTACAGATGGTGCTTCTGAGGTATCGATCAGTGATCTGGATCACGCTTTCGGGCGGGCGTTATTGGATGATCTGAACACGGTTTCGGCGCTGCAGCGATTGCAAGACATGGCGCAAGAGGTGCTCGCGGCAAAGGATGAGAAGCGTGCGGCGGTGCAAAAAAACTTTGTCAACACCGCAAGTTTTTTGGGATTTTTGACCTATTCACCAGACCAGTGGTTTCATGACTTGACCGGTGTTGATCTGACTGCTGAGCAAATTGAGCAGCAGATGTTGCAGCGATCAGAGGCAAAAAAGTTAAAGGACTATCAGCGCGCTGATGAGATTCGCGCCACGCTTCAAGCTCAGGGGATTGCTTTGGAAGATGGGGTGACCGGGACAAAATGGCGCCGCATCTAAGGCTGTCAGCCTCGCGTCGTCAAGCCCATCGCCAAGGACGGCAGATTGACTATCCTGCTGCATTGGAAACTTATTTTTTAGACGAACTCCACGCACGGCTTTCAATCGTTAAACGGACTTTTAACACAATCTTGTACCAAGGACCTCCCTTGAGAAAGCTCATTGCGTATTTGAAACGTTTGGGCGTTGTGGATGTTCTGATGAATGGCGGTGATTTGAGACATCTACCTTCATCATGGACAGCTTGCTTTGATGATATTTTACCCATCAACCCAGGTAGCTATGATTTGGTTATCTCCGTGATGCACATGCACGGTGTGCCGAAATGGGATGAACTGTTGTTTCAGTATCGGGCCGCATTGAGAGCAGATGGTTTATTTTTAGGTGTGTTTCCAGGGCAAGAGACCCTTCAGGAAATAAAGCAAGCCGCCCTTGAAACGGATCCAGATTTTTGAGGGGAGCGCACGCACGCGTTATCTCTTTTGTTTCAGCTGCCCATTTTGCCCAGATGATGCAGCAGTCTGGATTTATTCTGCCTGTGATTTATGTGGATCATAAAAAAGTTCACTACCCTGATTTGGCTTGTTTTTGGCAAGACATTAAGAGCATGGCAGAGCAGAGCTTTGTGCAGAGAAATGGTGGGCAGCAAAAGGGCCTGATGTCCAAACGATTTGCCGTTATTCTGGAGGACGTATGGCAAAAACGTTTTAAGGGAGAGGTGACCCTTGATTTGTTGTGGGGACAGGGCTGGGTGCCAGGTGACCTTAAAACAAAACAATTACGTCCAGGTCAAGGACACACATCATTGAAAGAAGTTTTGGAGCAAAAGGGTTGAACTGGAGGGAGTGGTGCCGGATGTCTGACTCGAACAGACGACCTACTGATTACAAATCAGTTGCTCTACCAACTGAGCTAATCCGGCTCTGAAATTATCTATACCGTTTTCAGCAGCTCGCGCCAAGAAAAATTTTTCATTTTTAAAAAATTCAATTTGAAGCAACGTTTTTTGAGACGAATGGGTATGCCAAACCATAAAAAAGCCCCGTGAAAATACGGGATAGGGCTTTGAAAAATGTGTGGTATACCTTTGAAATATATGAATAAAAGGAGAATAAATGACGTATCAAACTTTAATTGGACTGTTTGTCGCTGTTTTAGCGATAGGCGTTCAAGCTGTATGCCCTCATTGTGATGGGATGCGGCAAGATTGCCTTGAGGCCCGCGCGGGATCAAAAGGTGCCAGTGGACGATGGATCGATAATGTGACGCCTAAACGGGGGTGGACATGTACAACGGCTGAAGATTTAGGATCTGATGGCATGACTGAATGCCAAATGTGTGAGCGAGAGCAGGTGCGTTACATTCATCACATGGTGCATGGGAATCAGGCGCCCCTGACTTTAGATGTGGGTTGTATATGCGCTGGGCACATGATGGGTGAGAATGATGACCCTGCCTCAATTGCGGCCAATGTGGCAGCAGCAAAACAGCGAGCACAGTTATTAGAAAATCGGACGCGTAGGCGAACAGCTTTTCCAGATTTGCAAAGTTGGAAAACATCTAAGAATGGGAATCCGTACCTGAATAAAGATGGCTACAATTTTGCTTTCTATAAAGGTAGGTATGGTGGCTATTCGGGTAGCGTTAGTGGGGAGCGTTTAGATGGATGGCACAGAACATTACGAGAAGCAAAACTTGCGGCGTTTGACAAAGTTTGGCCACCCCATCAGGCATAGAAAGATTTGGGTACCCTTCCATAAAAAAGCCCCGGAATGGGGCTTTTTTAGTAGGTTGATGAAATTTATGACGCTTTTTATTTACGTGGAAGGCTTTGTTTAAAGCTCTCTATCTTGTCACTATACAAGTTGTTGTTGAGAAAGAGAGCTATTTTTAACTTTATATGTTGCCGGCTGCCTTCAAGGAGTTTTTCTAATGCTTCTGAAAAGGTAGGACTGGTAGGAGCCTGGGTTTTCCAGTGAAGATCTGTGATTTCATTGTCAGGGTTGATCAAGTCTTTGTGGTGGGTGAGTAGCCAATAATGATTTTCTAATACCCTTTTTCTGATTCTACCAGGTTTGTCATCTAATATTTCATCTGGATTTAGGCCTAAAAAATGATTAATAGAGAAAAAAATTGCTGACCCACCTTCAGGCTTGGCGCCCAGCAGAAGCAAATGAGTTTGGATATCTTCCCGAAGCTTAGAAGTGTCTTGAGGTCTTGTTCTTTGTTCTTCTAGATAGCTATCACTTTGTCCGTAAAGATTAGCATAAACCATAACCAACGGGGGGTTGTCGTAGTGATCTCGACTATTGAAGTGGAGGTCAACACCTAGAAGAGCAAGGTTTGTGATGTTTTCTTTCCATGTCTCATGGGGATTACACGCCAATGAGTAAGGATAATGAGGATCCACAGCTATTTGTGCTAAATTAATTACCTGACGATATCCCGCCACCAGGGTTTGGAGTGAATTAACATCGGGAAGAATGGACAAAAATTTTGTTGTTAGGTCTTTATCCCCCAAGAGGATTGCCACTGAAGCAGGGGTTAGATAAGGCACGGGGGCTTGGTGTCGACGGAAGTGCTCTACAAAGTTTGTGGGTGATGTGCGTAAAGCAGTATTGATTGAGAAACCTTCACCTAAGTGAGCGTTTCTTGCATTCGTGAAATTTTCAATATACTCATGATTCAAGGCCGTGGTCACAAAACTTTGCTTTTCTTCGGCGGAAGGTAAAGTATCAAAATGGTTTTCTATCCCACTTTTTACTTTTTGAACCTGGACTGGATTAAATGGAAGCTCTGGCAGGACAGCATAAGTACCCCCGGCTATGATGCTCAGCGCTAAGATAAAGATTTTTTTAAACATTGGTTAACCTTAATTTGTTAATAATGGATTAACAGTGTCTAACTATGTCTGCTCTGTCAATAAATTTTATAGGGGTTCAAAGATATGATAGAAGGCACTTTATTGACTTGATATCATTCGTATGAAATCCTGAAATGAAAGAAATAAGGGCTTGGTTTTGTGAAGGGGATCTTGGCTTTGGGAAATGGCGCACTCGAGAGGATTCGAACCCCTAACCTCCTGATCCGTAGTCAGGTGCTCTATCCAATTGAGCTACGAGTGCGTTAAGGAATCAATACCTGACGCCCCAACAAAAAGCAAGTATTTTTGATTTTTTTAGAGCTGGCATTTGAAGGTGCACAGCCGAGTTTTTTATGTCTGCAACTTCCGGGCGATGCATTTTTCTTGTGCGGAAGAAAAAACTCACCTAGGCTTCGTTTGAAAATAATAAAGGAAGTGTGATGGATGATCTGAGTCCGGCGCCTAAAAAAAGACTCGATCAAGCTGTGGTGAGCCGCTTTCCCGCCCTTTCACGGACACAAGCTAAGAAACATATCGTCGAGGGATGTGTGTGTGTTGATGGTGCGGTGATGATGGATCCATCGGTCAAAGTATCTGAGGATGCAGAGATAACCTGTGAAATCATGGCTTCTCAGCCTATGGATTTGACCCCCGCCCAGATGGACCTTGATGTTGTTTTTGAAGATGAACATTTGATTATTCTGAATAAACCGGCTGGCTTGGTCGTGCATCCTGGCGCGGGCACCCATGAGCCAACATTGGTGCATGGATTGCTGGCCCATTGTGCAGGGCAGCTTTCAGGGATTGGGGGCGTTGAACGTCCGGGGATTGTCCATCGCCTGGATAAAGAAACCAGTGGCTTAATGGTTGTGGCTAAAAATGATGCCAGCCATCAAGGGTTGAGTGCCCAATTCCAAGATCGAACCTTAAAGCGGCGCTATCAGGCTTTGGTTTATGGCCAACCCTGGCCCTTGGTTGGCACCATTGAAGGCAACATAGGAAGAGATTCCAATCAACGTCAGCGGATGGCGGTTCGGCAATTTGGCGGCAAAGAAGCAATCACCCACTACACGGTTCTGGAGACGTATAATCTGAATACAGCAGACCCGTTCGCCAGTTTGGTTGAATGCCGCCTTGAAACGGGGCGCACCCATCAGATCCGTGTTCATATGTTGGCGCAGGGGCATGGTGTTTTGGGAGATTTGACCTATATTACCCGCAGTCATAAACGCCAGATTTTAAAACGATTGCTTGATGAAAATCCAGAAATGGCATGGCGCGAGGGCCGACAAGCCTTGCATGCCTATTGGCTGGAACTGATCCACCCGATCACACTGAAAACCATGCGCTTTAAAGTGGATCTACCAGAAGATCTAGCAAGCCTTAAAGGAGTGCTAGAAAGTTTATCGGATGAGAGCGCCTAAGCAATACGTTTGATTTGAGCCCCGCACTGGCTGAGTTTTTGTTCGATGTTTTCATAACCACGATCCAAGTGATAAATCCGATGAATGGTGGTGGTTCCTTGAGCTGCAAGGCCGGCTAAGACCAGCGCAACAGAGGCCCGCAAATCAGTTGCCATAACGTCAGCGCCTGTGAGGTGATCAACGCCGGTGACAATGGCTTGGTCATTGCTTAAACGAATCTCGGCTCCGAGACGTTTGAGTTCAGCGACATGCATGAATCGATTTTCAAAGATTTTTTCTTCAATCACAGAACGGCCCTTTGCGACGCACATGAGCGCTAAGAATTGCGCTTGCAAATCTGTGGCAAAACCTGGATATGGCTGGGTTGAAATATCAACAGGGAGAATGGTTTCGGGGCCTACAACCCGGATGCCTTTTTCTGTTGGTGTGAACACAACGCCGGCTTGCTTCATGGCTTGAACGGTGGCCGGAAGGTGGTCAAAATCGGCATTGATAATTTCGATGGATCCTTTGGTGATGGCTGCTGCCATAGCGTAGGTACCGGCTTCAATCCGATCGGGCATGGCGCGGTAGGTTGTGCCGTTTAAGCTTGTTACCCCATCGATGGTGATGGTGTTTGTTCCGTGACCCGTGATGCGAGCGCCCATGGCATTGAGCAAATTCCCCAGATCTGTGATTTCAGGTTCAAGGGCGGCGTTGATGATACGCGTGGTCCCCTCAGCCAGAGCTGCTGCCATCAAAAGATTGCCCGTGCCAGTCACGGAGACAATTGGAAAGGTAAACTCAGCGCCTTTTAATCCTTGAGGCGCGGTTGCTTTTACGTAGCCATTTTCAATATCAATGGAGGCACCCAGGGCTTTGAGAGCTTTAAGATGGAGATCAATGGGTCTGGTGCCAATCGCGCATCCCCCAGGCAAAGAAATTTCTGCGTGACCAAATCGAGTAAGCAGAGGACCCAAAACCAAAACAGAGGCCCGCATCTTATTGACCATTTCATAAGGAGCCAAGGTGCTTAGGGTGTCGGGTGTGGAGATGGAAAATTGTTTACCTTGAGCGCCATCACTGTTGCCACCCTCCATGGAGACGGTGCATCCCATGGCGCTGATCAGTTTGATCATGGTTGCAACATCTGCCAAATGACTGACATTGGTGAGGGTTACCTTTTCTTTGGTTAACAGCGCTGCTGCAAGCAGCGGGAGAATGGCGTTTTTGGCGCCGCTGATTTCTATTTGCCCGTGCAGCGGGATTCCGCCGATGATTTGAAGTTTATCCATTTTTAGCCTTTAATTTTGGGAAGCGTGATGCCGGTTTGTTTCATGTATTTACCTTCACGATCAGAATAAGCCACTTCGCAGGGTTCATTCCCCTTGAAGAAGAGAAACTGGCAAATACCTTCATTGGCATAGAGTTTGGCGGGTAGGGGCGTGGTGTTTGAAAATTCGAGGGTAACGTGCCCTTCCCAACCAGGTTCTAAGGGTGTGACATTGACGATAATGCCGCATCTGGCATAGGTTGATTTGCCCAGGCAAATGACCAGCACATCTTTGGGAATGCGGAAATATTCGACTGTTCGTCCAAGAGCAAAACTGTTCGGTGGTAAAATGCAAACATCACTGGTGCGATTGACGAAAGCGCTTTCTTGAAGATTTTTCGGATCAATAAGGGCGTTATCAACATTGGTGAAAATTTTGAATTCTGGCGCCACCCGGGCATCGTAGCCATAAGAGGAAACCCCATATGAAATTTGGCCTGCTGCTACTTGACGTTCGACGAACGGGTCGATCATTCCTTTTTCTTTGGCTTGGGTGCGAATCCATTTATCCGATAATATGCTCATTGTTCACCTTTCTGCTGGCTTGTTTGCTCACGCTTGAGTTGCTGTTGCTTTTTGCGCTTTAACAAATTCTCACGCATGACTTTTGCCAGCCGGTCTGCATTTTTTTGTTCATAGGTTTGGGTTTTATCATTCATGGGTTGTCAATTCTTAAAGTCTCTTTATACTTATATCAATTTTATCTTTATTTGGCTAGCCAAGGAACAGGCTTAAATGATTTATAAATTCTTTTTAATAAAGGAGGTCTGGGCGTTGACCATTCGCCGCGCGCGGCATGACCTATTTTGGGATCGCCATGAAAGCAGACAATTTTAGCTTTGGGGGGAATGTCGGCCGTTTTAAAAAAGCGAAGCGGCCATATGGGTAGACAGTGATGTTTGAAGGACACGATCGCGTCTTTGGGAAAAAAGTGAAGATTGTGATGTTGTGCCATTTGATCTGTGAGGTACTCTTGACAGGCGGTGCCATACTTCTTTTTAATCGCTGCTTGGTTTTTGATGAAATGATCATAAACAAAGGTGTTTGACCCCACAACATATGAGAAAAAAGAGGCTTGTCCTACTTTTTTAAAGCGGTGATTCCAATCGCGAGTAATCCAGAATTCATCTTTTTGAGGTAGGGTGAATAAAGAATCAAGCGTGCCAACGATTGCCACATCAATATCAAAGAAGAAAACGCGCTTCCCTTTGAGAGCTGGGATGTTCGTGAGCCCCGCCTCTTTTTGATAGGTTTTGGAAATAGTTGGGATCAGATCAATTTTAGGCAAGGGGTGTTTTTGGATGTGGGCATCAAGGCCTGAGGGGTTATCAGTGAAACAATGGAAAGAAACGGGTAAAGAGGTGTGGTTTTGAATGCTCTTAAAAAGAGAATTTACCTCCTCCGATTCATATTTAGGACCCCATTTGATGGTAATAATATGGATGGTGTCGGGAGAATGGTTTGTCATTTTTGTCATCCAAAAATAGATTGATCTTAATTTAGACAAATCGCTGCTTATTGTCTATCAGAGAGTGATAATACTTAATAAAGAACAGTCCAACAGCCTACCCGTCTGATGAATGGTGTTTTATTGTGATGGAGTTAAAAATAATTCAGGTGCTTCTGTAAATTTGTTTTTGGGGGGTGTGGTTCAGCCAGCCTCCCTTTTTACTTTATCTGATAAGCCTCTTAAAAAACTTGAGTTTTTTTTAAAAGTAAGGATAAGTATGAATATTATGATAACAAAAAATTTAATAACTCTTATTTTTGTCAATGCCCTGCTTATGGGCATTATAAACCATCCTGCAAAGGCCATAGGCCCAATAGTGAATATTGTTTAGATGGGTGTCACGAGGAAGCAGCCTCTGTTACTGCTGCTATTCGTGTGGCAGATGAAGCAGAGTATGCTGCACGTGGGGGCGATTTGATATCGTCAGATCGTGTCGGGCCTATTAAATTTTATGATATTTTTGATGTTGCTCCTGCTCGAGAGACAACACCAGAGGAACGCAGAAAAGAGCAAGAGAGACGTGCCCGTGAAAATGAGCGGGAAAAACAATTGTTTGAGAGATTTGTTAGGGAAGAGCGAGCGCTTCTTGAAAAAGCAAAAGAACAAAAACTCATCACGGATCCAGAATATTTAGACATCATTTATAAAGTAAAAACTCAAAACAAAGCGCCCTCAACCTTTTTAGTTTCTTTAACCAAAAACTTTCCAGGAAATGAGCAGACAGATGTTCAAACTTTTAGGCGACACTTGAAATTGTTACATTTATTGGCGGCTCATCATGACTATCCTTTTTGGCATCAAGATGGCATGCCAGTTACATCGGCCCAAACATCGCTCTTTCATTATTATATTGATTTGTATAACCGCCACGTTCAATCTGAAGAAGCACCTGACGTGAATAGTATGCATCAACTAGCACAGCGCTGTTCTGATTGTGTGCCTTATAATCACCCAGGGATAGATGACTTTGAGCACGTTCTCTATTACATTGATGAAGCTGTTAGAAAAATCTTATTTGATTTCCGAACTTATAACCTCAATCATCCAAAGCTCCCTCAAGAAGTTTTAGTTTCTCCAGAAGATTTAAATTTAGATCGTTATTATTATATAACCGATCGGGTGATGAATTTTGGTGCCCGGCTCTTGCAATGCACTACCTATGGATTTGGGAATCGGCCTTTTGATTTGGAGCATCTGTTGCGTCAACACAAGTTTGACCTTTGTATTTTGGATCAGCGCAATCGAAATGCAAAGGAAAAAGGAAAAACCCAGCACGTCTGGATCCATCCACAGATGCCTTTGCAAATACGGGTGACCCAAGATGGTAAGTTGACAGTCTCTATCTTAAAGCAGATTCCTTACAAGAAGAATGGTGTGATTGAGAATGAGGTTTTATATGGCGGAGAGCTTTTGAAAATTAGCCTTCTGCCAGATGAGCCAGAGATAATAGAAGGTGTGAATGGCAGTCGGTCTGGCCCATTAGTGGCATTGGTGCCTTCTCGCCGCAAAGGTAACAAAGATCAGCGTGAAATTGCAGACTGCTGGGCAGATCATGTTGAATCAGGTCAGGAAAAAATGTTAATGGATGCCTCGCATGGTCAGTTTGATCCAGGGTATTTTGACTATCCGCGTGTTCGGCGGAATGGAGAACCCCGCCTTGACCTTACTCGTCAGGAAGGTTCTGAGAAACCTGCATCTGACGGACCACCAGCGGATGATAATAAAGAATCTAAAGAAGACTCAGTTTCCTCGACAGCTTCAGGCTCTGGGAAAAAGAATGGTAAGAGGCGTGACAAAGATTCTAAGAAATCTTCATCTGCCAGACAACAAATGGATGATCAAGAATCTAAAAAAGACCCAGTTCCCTCGATAGCTTCAGGCTCTGGGAAAAAGAAGGGTAAGAAGCGTAAATAGTCTTGTTGATTAGAGCCTGTTCTGGTGTTTAGGCGCTGTCAGCGTCCATGGAATTAGCTTCAGCATATATTGAGTTAGCAACTGTTCAAAGGCAGCTTTGATCTCTTTTTTCTCAGGGCTTTTGAGCTTCACATGACCGCTAAATGGCTGCACACCAATGGTTTTTCGCGTCTTAAAGTCTATTAGAAAGGCGGTTGCTTCCAATACTGTTCGGTAGCCATTCGCGGTTTTCTGAATGTGACACTTGTTAACATCCAATTGAAGAAGATAGTTGGGTTGAATGTGGCTGTGAGAACCAGAAACACCCATGATCTTTTGACTGTCGATGAAACCATCTACAATGAGAGACTTTAAAAAATCAGGCAAAGATTCAGGCCATTCAACGTGTGCCAGATATTTGACCACGCCGGATTGATCTTCAACCATCACCAGATTTTTATCAAGGTAGGCATTCAGCGAAGGTTCTGAAACAATGAGCTGCCATGTCACAGCTGGGAGCATTTTGAGTTGTTGCGCCTCTTTGATGGAAAGAGGGGTGATAAGAAGCGCGTCTACTTTTTTGGCTGGTGGAAAAACCTGGACACAGCCGCTTATTAAAAAACAGAGTCCTAAAAGAAAGAAAAATTGACGCTTAAGATTGAAGTTCATATGGGCCTCTTTGATCGGGAACCAGTTGATTGACTCTTTGATTGAGGCTTTCAATGAAAGAATCGAGCGCGGACAATGTTTGGGTGAGTTGAATCAGAGATTGGCTTAAATCAATGAAGCCATGATCGAGCATTTTATCAAGTTTGTGGCTGGTCTGTTCAAGAGTCCCAAGGGTGCGATTTGTGTTTTCAAAAACCTGGCCCAATTGGTGTTTGTTTTGATCTAATACATCTGAAAACGCCCGCATGTTTTGAATCAGATGGTGGAAATTTTTTTGCGTTTTTTCATCGAGAAAAGACGAGAGCCGTGTGACCAACATTTGTGTGTCTGTCAGAAGTTCCGGCGCAGCGTGAAACAGTTTTTGCAGAGATGAAGATTCAGAGGGAATAACCGGATACGGTTGGCCTTTTGCCGGGACTAAATCTTTTGAACTTGATGTGTGAGAGCGGATGGCAATCAACGACTCTCCTGTAATACCAGCAACTTCAAGGGTTGCAACCATCCCCTCTTTAACCACAAAGGTATTCACGATCTTAACGGTGACTTTGATTTGAGTATTATCTTCTTGGGCAATTTGAATCTGATCAACTTGCCCAATTGTAATGCCCTTAAATTTAACGGGGCTTCCAGGAGAGAGACCCCCCGCGGTTTCTTGAAGATAGATAAGATAGATCTTTTGTTCTGTGCTTTGGTTTTTTTGCATGAACTTAAGCGCTGTGAAGGCAAGCGTGGCAAAGCCGATAATAACAATCAGGCCAATAATAAGATGTTTCGTTGAAGATGCGTTCATGATGCCTCCGATTAAAATAATAGAGGAACAAAGCGAGACGAGCAAGAAAGAACAGATTCTTTCTCTATCGTTTTAAATAAAGATTGAGAAAGCTTTCCAAAATAATATGTGCTGCTACATGATCTAGGCGTTTTTGTTTGCGCTGGAAAGACCTCTCTGCTGCTTCAACAGAGCTAAGGCGTTCATCCCAAAAACAAACGGGCCAATGACAAGTCGTGCTGAGATAAAATCCAAATTGTTTGGCGGCTTGGGCCATGGCTCCTTCGCTGCCATCCATGTTTAAAGGGAGCCCCACCACAACGCAGTGAAAGGGGAAGTCTTTTCTCGTTTCTTCTAAAGCTTTGAAATCTTTTTTAAGCGTGGTGCGTTTGAGGACATTCAAAGGCGTTGTGACGTATGTGGGTGAGGATGCATAAGCAAGCCCTAGATTTTTTGAGCCATAGTCTATACTCAAGATCGAGGGCGCTTGATCTTGAATGAAAGCTGCAAATTTATCAGGATTTAAAATTTGAGTCATAGAGTTTAAGTGGCGGGAGTGACGGGACTTGAACCCGCGACCTCTGGCGTGACAGGCCAGCGCTCTAACCAACTGAGCTACACCCCCGTGGTTGGGATCATTACCATGGTTTTAAGCCAAGGTAAAGATATATGTGGTGGGCGGTAACGGATTTGAACCGCTGACCCTCTCGGTGTAAACGAGACGCTCTACCGCTGAGCTAACCGCCCACAAGCACATTGATGCTATACCAATTCGTGCGAATGGGATCAAGAGAAAAGGCAAGCCTGATTGGAATTAAATACCGGAGATCAAAAAAAAAAGAGGCTTATAAAGCCCCTTTTTCATATCGTTTTTGACTTAAAGGCTTAAGAAACAGCTTCTTTAAGAGCTTTTCCTGGCTTAAATTTAGGTACTTTTGACGCAGGAATATTGATTTTTTCCCCTGTGCGTGGGTTACGACCTTCAGTTGCTTTTCTTTGTGTAACGGCAAATGTACCGAAACCAACCAAGCGAATTTCATCCCCTTTTTTCAAAGCGGCTGTTATAACGTCAACAAATGCATCTACAGCTTTAGTTCCATCAGTCTTGCTTAGTCCTGCGCGTTCTGCAACGGCAGCGATTAGTTCATTTTTATTCATTGTTTCCTCATGTTTATTGGTTGAACACATGAGCAATGGTATGAGTCCTGTGATTGGCTGTCAATAACTCTTTTTGCATAAATGCGCAGAAAACAAGGCTTTTAATTATTTCTCAATAAATTTGATAGATAAATAAAAGATCGTTTCCTCTTGTTTTTATATTTTTTTCTCTTATATGACCAGTATTAAGCTGGGTGCCTTAAATGAAAATCTTCTTTTTCTATGTTCTGTTACTTGTTTTTGCAAGCGTTGATACAAGCGGGGTTTATATCTCTCTTAATGGTATACCGGTTGAATATCCATCGAAGCAATGGAGTAATGCAGGAACAGCCCATGTTTACTTGCAAAATGGTGGCTTGAGTTCACACGCTTTTTGTGTGCAGTAGCCTGCTTATACAGTCCCGGGTAATGATGTATCGTTGGTGTGGGGAGATGAGAGGGAAGAAGAAATTATTGTACAGGCCTCTTCTTATCCACCGTTAAGCTACCAATGTCAAAGCTTGCCTTTTGACGATTATTTTGATGCCGAAATTCGCTTAAAGGATGGCGTGAGGTCCTATCGAACTCAGGTAGATTTTATTCACCATGAGGAGAGATCAATATTTAGTTTTGAGCGTGTACATTGCTTTCAGGCGCCTCGGATTGAATTATTGACCAGCGGGGTTAATTTTGCCAATAACTTTTTTAGAGTTGATGAAGTAATAAAAATAGGATGTCCACGTTTTATTAACTGCTTTATCCAGGAAGTGATTATTACCCCTAATCAGTTTGAAGAATGCATGGATTTTACCACGCAGATAGATGGTGGAGAGGCTCCACGCTACTTAACGGCTAAAATTTTTTGGGTGAATGGATCTCTTAATTTTCAAGATAATATGATGAATCTCGCTATTTCAAATGCTACGGTAACTTTAAAAACAAAAGATCTTTATGTGCCAGACTAGCATGTAGAGACTTAGAGACTTAGAGACTTATGATAACTATCATAAAGTCTCTTTGGAGTTCAAAAATTGAAAGCCATACTTTTTTATTTTGCTGTTCTTTTTCTTTATTTTGTAAAAGTTGAAGGTATTTATCTTGAGGTTAATGGTGAAAGCGTTGACCTGTTCAATAGTTCAATAAGTCAATTTTCAGCGATTTCCTCAGAAGAGGTTTCTTTGTTGACACCTGAAGGCACTCAGAAAAGTTTATACTGGCGGTTCCGCCGACCCACTTTTCGTTTTCCTGGCAACAGCCTTGAGATGCATTGTCCTATGGATGAGATTAAGGTTCAAGCAAGTTACAGAAAGCCAGAAGATTATAGGATGCAAGGCTTATTCTTTGATGCTTATGTTCGGGATCATCATGAGGGCGAGGCATCTACCTTGCCGTGTGATGTTTATAAAAACCCCTATCAGCCTATGAGCTTTGAACAAATTAAATCTTATGCTGCTGTGGCTGTTGATGTGGAGCATCCACGTGTGAGTTTTGGAGGCGTATTTTTTAGGCTTGATCAGGAGCTGACGTTGCGATGTCCCACGCATTTGATGTGTGTGATTAGACAATTAACCATTGCGCCGGCGCATTTTTCATATACAGATCAGCGGCCTGATCGTGAAGTTGGGCCCCATGATGCTCGAACATTTTGGGTTAAAGGGCATGTTGACTTTGCGAACAGCTTATTTGATTTAACGGTTCATAACGGATATATTTCAGTTGAGACATGTGATTTGTTGAGTGCTAGAGGTAATGCACCAGTCAAGCCACTACCCACAGAGCCGCCTCTTGATTTAGCGGCGGAAGTGCAAGATCAACAGTCAGAAGACACAGGACAATGACAAAAATTTACCCTTCCTTATTAAGCGCTGACTTTGCCCATTTGGGTGCGGAGATCCAGCGTTGGGATGCGTTAGGTATTGATGGCTTTCACCTTGATGTGATGGATGGGCACTTTGTGCCGAATCTGACCATGGGGCCAAGTCTGATCAAAAGCATACGACCTTGTACTCTTAAAACCTTTGATGTGCATCTTATGGTGACAAATCCAGATATGTTCATTGAGCCATTCATCGCGGCAGGGGCAGATCGGATCAGTTTTCATGTTGAGCTTGATGGCGATTTGACCCCCCTGATCGCTCAAGTGAAAAATCATGATAAAAAAGTAGGGCTTGCCCTGAACCCTGAAACATCCGTTGAGAAACTAGCATCTTATTTACCGATGATTGACTTTGTCCTGGTGATGACAGTTGAGCCGGGATTTGCGGGTGGCCAGTTTGTGGCCAAAGCTTTGGATAAAATTCCTGAAATTTTAGCTCATGACCCTTCTATAGATATTATTGTTGACGGAGGGATCTCCCCCAAAACAGCGCCAAGAGCTGTTGAGTTAGGAGCCGCAGGACTTGTTGCGGGATCAAGCTTGTTTGCCGGTGGACCTGATAACTACCAGAAAAATTTGGTCGCTCTGTTGCGCGCCACAGGGCGACTCTGAATTACGGGGAAGTTAATAAGTAAGTTGTTCTTTTTTTCAACTTTAATGTCACGTTATTTATTGGGATAAGTATACTAGAGAGTATAAAAGGGGAAAAAATGATAAATCTTTCTCGCGCAGTTCCTCAAAATACAATAAAATTTCAGAATTTTCATGGCCTATTATACCCCGTGCTTGGAGGAGCTTGCCAGTATTTAAAGAATGCTTCAGCGCCTCTTGCTAAGAGTCTCTTAATGATCATTCTTCCTAGATTTAATTCTATTAAGGAAAATGATCATAAAATTCAGATTAAACGAGAATGATGCAATTTAGTTTTGTTTTCATATTCATTGGAGGAATCATGGCCTTTTTTAGTTCAACAAAGGAATCATCAAATGAAATGATTCAAGCTCAATTAATACAAAGAGGAATTAAAGACGAAAAAGTTTTAACCGCCATGACGAAGGTTCCAAGGCATCACTTTGTTTCTCCTGAGTCTCAAAGTGAAGCTTATGGGGATTTCCCCCTTGCTATTGGTTATGGCCAAACTATTTCTCAACCTTATATTGTGGCGCTTATGGTTGAAAGTGCTCAAATTAAGGATGACGATAAAGTTTTAGAGATAGGCACAGGATCGGGCTATCAAGCAGCAATTTTAAGCTTGCTTGCTCAAGAAGTTTATACCATTGAAGTGGTTGATGATCTGGGAGAAATAGCTAGAAGGCGATTGAAAAACCTGGGCTATAAAAATGTAAAAGTAAAAAATGGAGACGGTTATTTTGGATGGCCTGAATTTGCTCCCTTTGATGTTATTTTAATAACAGCCGCCTCAAGGGAAGTACCGCAGCCTCTTTTGGATCAGCTTTCTCTTGATGGTCGATTAATCATGCCCTTTGAAAAAGGTCCCTTTCAACAAGAGTTGATTGCTATTACGAAAACAAAAGAAGGGCTCCAAACTCAAACAATCTGCCCTGTTTCATTTGTGCCGTTCACGCGAAAAGAAGAGGGATGAAAAAGGATGCCAGGCCTTTAAGAGTCGTTAAAAATATCACCTGCCAGGCGATGGTTTAGATTCTATAGCCATGTTTTCGATGTATGCTTCTTCCCAGGAGGAGGGAAATTTGGGTGTTAAACCTTTATTAGAAAATACCCTGGAAGGATACATCCCCTTTATTTTAACACCTCCAGGTAAAGGTGGTGTGCACGGTGGCCTTGTCCAATCGCCGTTGGAAATGAATGCGCATGATTTAGCTCATGCCCTTATTATTCAATCATATCTTTATCATCGCCTCTTTTTTCCTCGCTTCAATGCACTTTCTTACAGCCTGAAATCTTATGATTTTTTATCCATTGGGCGGTCACTTTTTGATGGTTTTTTTGGATTTAATTATATTAAAGAAGAGGCTTTGAATAGGCTCTCAACGTTAGATTTGGCAACAGAAGGCGGACAACGTAAGTTAATGAAGTTTTTTGTGGCTTTTCATGAGTTTCCAACCAATGATCTTTTTAAAACATATGCTGATCATATAGAGGGAAAGGAAGCTAAAATTAAGCGCGGGTCAGACTTTGGGGATTTCTTTCAGAAAAACATTGACCATATAGCCCGTCTTTATGATCAAGATAAGGGAGGCCTTGAACAGGCATATGAAATCTTCACTCGACAACATCTTGAAAGCTATATCAAAAATCAAAATTTAGACTATATGATGGCTTTTTTGAAAGATCATCCATTGGGTTTTGAAATTACGCCAGAGGGTTTAGAGGCGCTGAGTACTAATAATGAGAAGGATTGCGAGTCGAAATGTTCTAAAGGCGGTCATGTTATTGTTACACGTGATGACAAGCCCCTTAGTCAGTCAACTTCAAGAATAGAACTTGTCATATCTTCAAAAGAGACGACAGGAACTGATGAAGAGGGAATTACTGTCACAACAATATCCCACTCTTTTTTAAAGAAAGAATATATACTCAAAAACTTTGAGGATTATGGAAAAATTTTGCAGATGGTGGGATTGATTGACCCAAAACTTAACCCTGAGCAGTTAGAGGGACATCACATCATTGAGGGGTTAAAGCGCTTAATGTGGCCGCTTGATTCTTACAGCTTTTGGCTTTTAAAACCGCGCTTGAGGGGCGGGGTTTTCCTATAGTCAATAGCATTTATAAAAATAATTGAAGTTTTAGAGGCGGGCCTGCAATCAGGTTGGTTTTAAAACCTTTGCTTTAAGTGTGTTGACAAACAGGCCTGGGCAATGCTAAGAAGCAGATATCCGTGTTTGGGGGTGTAGCTCAGTTGGGAGAGCGCCTGCTTTGCACGCAGGAGGTCATCGGTTCAAGTCCGTTCACCTCCACCAATCCGGGATCTTTCTTTCTTTTTATTTCATTCCTTACTTCTTATGTAAAAATCCGCACAATACTTTGCCGTTAGTGAGCAACGATTTCTATTTTTTTTTAAATCAACTTGAATAAGATAATAAATATTTATATAAATTTAACAAAATAGATAAAAAATATTAATAATAAAAACTATCTTTAATATGCGGCCTTTAATTTGGAGAGGTTGACTAAAAAATAAAAGTACTTATGTGACATATAACAACTGAGGTTTATCAAAATGAAAAAAATATTTAACGCTATTCTATATATGGTGCTGCCTTTGACGGTGATGGCCGCTGATCCAGCTGAGGGGCACGAGGCAGAAATACCCGCTTGGGTAAACGCAGGCGCGGAACGATTTGAAGGGACAGACGCGATGAAGCCCTATCTGTCTAGAGAGAGAAAGCCCGATGTTCATTCTGGTGAGTTAGCGCAAGCTGCCTCCGCAATCATCGATGATTTAGGCGGCAAAGTAGCAGGAGATACGCGGGAGCTCGTTCACAAAACGCATGAAAAAGTTAGTTTTTTAACTGAGAATGCGAAGTTTGATTGGTTTGCCTATTCATCAATGCACATGTACTTGGCGTCTTTAATTTCTCCCAAAGAAACGGATATTGGTATTTTTGTTGATCGCCTAAAAGATTTTAGTACCGCTTGGAAAAACCTTGTCTCTGAGGACAAAGCAAGTTTGGATCTTTATGATGAATACATGAATAGGGCCATAGGATATAATGCTGCTGAATACGGCCTTACCCCCAAAGTTCTGAGCTCTTTGGTTTTATTGCCGATGTATGCTTCTTCCCAAGAGGAAGGAAACTTGGGTGTTAAACCTTTATTAGAAAACACCCTAAAAGGATACATTCCGTTTATTTTAACACCTCCAGGAGAAGCAAGTGTTCATGGCGGCATCGTTCAATCGCCGTTGGAAATGGTTGCGCACGATTTTGCACATGCCTTGATTATTCAATCATACTTGGCAAATGGATTGTATGGGCCAGAGCTGCAGCCGACGGGATTCAGCTTTTCAAAGCTTTTGGGTCGGTTGTCAGGGGCTGATCAGATAGGCCCTCAAGCGTTAAGGGCTCTTCATGAGTTAAATCTTACAACGCTTGAAGGTCAACGGTCTTTGATGAAACTTTTTGTTATTTTTCACGAGTTTTCCACCAATGATGCTTTTAAGACAGTTGGGTCCTATACAGAAAAGAACCGTTTTTCAAGGCCCTCATCTTTGGATGATTTTATCCAGAAAAATCTTACCCAGATGGGCCAAATTTATGACAGTGATGATGCAAAGCTAGAGGAAGCCATGATGCGAGACTTAGTGGATAAGGTTAAGAAAGAATTGCCTAAAGAATGGTCAAAAGCTGATTTTCCCAAAGAATACTTGAAATCGAGGGTTGCGCATATCTATGTGGACGGTAAAGAAATTAAAAGGGAGAGTCGTCAACCGCATCCAGATGATGAATACAAAGACTTGTATAAAAGAATTGAGTTTGATCAATTTTGGCATGTTGAAGGGCACATAATCGCTGAGGGTCTCATGGATAAAAAAGATATCCCTTTGGTTCTTTTTAGCCAGTACAAACAAAGTGACTCTCTAAAAAGTTTAGACTTTCGAGCTATTAATAAAAACAATGACAATTTTATGATGAGTGATTTTATTTTTACCAGAAACTATGTTTTACGGAACTTTAGCGATTATGGCGAAATTCTAAAAATGGTTGGCCTTGTTGAAGAGGAAAGGGATTTTCAGGAAAATCCTCTTGCTAAGGATGAGCTTATTGCGGGGCTGCAGGATTTGATGAGGCATTAGCCCATTTAGGCAGCTTTTATACTCTTTAAAACCACGCTTTAAGGGCGTGGTTTTTTTTATGAATTAAGGCGTTGAAAAATAATTCCACTTTATCCAAAAAAAACCAGCAAATTGTGTTGACAGGTCAAATACGAATAGCTATATAAGACATCACGAGACAACATGTCTCAACCAGTTGATTGAAAAAGTTAAAAAGAGGGAACCAAATCTTTTAAGAAGAAAAAGATTTCACACTATGTGTGTACAATGCGAATAAGTATTAAAGGGCATTTGGTGGATGCCTTGGCATCAAGAGGCGATGAAGGACGCGATACGCTGCGAAAAGTCACGGTAAGGTGCGAATAACCGTTAACCCGTGAATGTCCGAATGGGGAAACCCACCACTTTTAGTGGTATCTTAAACTGAATACATAGGTTTAAGAGGCGAACCTGGCGAACTGAAACATCTAAGTAGCCAGAGGAAAAGAAATCAACCGAGACTCCGCGAGTAGTGGCGAACGAAAGCGGACCAGGCCAATGGTTGGCTTAACAAAACCTGAATAAGCTGGAAAGCTTAACTAAAGAAGGTGATAGTCCTGTAAGGGTAAATGTTAAGTCGATCTTCGAGTAGGGCGGGACACGAGAAATCCTGTCTGAACATGGGGGGACCACCCTCCAAGCCTAAGTACTCCTTGATGACCGATAGCGAACAAGTACCGTGAGGGAAAGGTGAAAAGAACCCTGAGCAAGGGAGTGAAATAGAATCTGAAACCGAATGTCTACAAGCAGTCGAAGCGTCCTTGAGGCGCGACGGCGTACCTTTTGTATAATGGGTCAGCGAGTTCGTCTGAGTAGCAAGCTTAAGCCGATAGGTGTAGGCGTAGCGAAAGCAAGTTTTAATAGAGCGCTAAGTTACTTGGATGAGACCCGAAACCGGGTGATCTAGCCATGAGCAGGTTGAAGTTGCGGTAATACGTAATGGAGGACCGAACCCACGCATGTTGCAATATGCGGGGATGACTTGTGGCTAGGGGTGAAAGGCCAATCAAACTCGGAAATAGCTGGTTCTCCGCGAAAACTATTTAGGTAGTGCGTCAAGAGATGGCTACTGGGGGTAGAGCACTGAATAGGCTAGGGGGGAGCGATCCTTACCAAACCTAATCAAACTCCGAATACCAGTATGCTTATCTTGGCAGACAGACCATGGGTGCTAAGGTCCATGGTCAAAAGGGAAACAGCCCTGACCACCGTCTAAGGTCCCCAAATCACTGTTAAGTGGAAAAGGAAGTGAGAAGGCCAAGACAGCCAGGAGGTTGGCTTAGAAGCAGCCATCCTTTAAAGAAAGCGTAATAGCTCACTGGTCTAGTTAAGCCATCTTGCACCGAAAATGTACCGGGGCTCAAACAGTGTACCGAAGACGTGGGCATCGTAAGATGCGGTAGCGGAGCGTTCTGTAAGCCGTTGAAGGTAAATCGCGAGGTTTGCTGGAGGTATCAGAAGTGAGAATGCTGACATAAGTAACAATAAGGCATGTGAGAACCATGCCCACCGAAAATCTAAGGGTTCCTGCGCAAGGATAATCCGCGCAGGGTGAGTCGGCCCCTAAGGCGAGGACGAAAGTCGTAGTCGATGGAAACAAGGTTAATATTCCTTGACCTGTCAGTGGTGACGAAGGTCGTAAGTTGTTTGTTATTATTGGATTTTGCAAGCAGCGAAGAACTTCCAGGAAATAGCCCTGACATTTAAGACCGTACCCGAAACCGACACAGGTGGATTCGTAGAGCATACGTAGGTGAATGAGCGAATGATGTTGAAGGAACTCGGCAAATTGACCCCGTAACTTCGGAAGAAGGGGTACCCTTTTTTGGGCAACCAGAAGAGGGTGGCACAGGCCAGGGGGTGGCGACTGTTTATCAAAAACACAGGACTCTGCAAAATCAATTGATGACGTATAGGGTCTGACGCCTGCCCGGTGCCGGAAAGTTAAGAGGAGGTGTGCAAGCACTGAATTGAAGCTCTGGTAAACGGCGGCCGTAACTATAACGGTCCTAAGGTAGCGAAATTCCTTGTCGGGTAAGTTCCGACCTGCACGAATGGCGTAACGACTTCCCCGCTGTC
>PKTP01000009.1 GCA_002869105.1 Alphaproteobacteria bacterium | reverse complement strand
GTTGTGACGGCCGGCATTCACAAAGCGCCTACCATAGAAACGGCTGAGGCCGCCAAGGTGATTGAAAATGTACAGCGCGATTTAAACATTGCCCTGATCGGATATTATCTCCATCTAAAATATAAGTTCTAATCCCTTTTTGGTAAAGGGACTGCTCTAATGCGTTTGCAAGAGTCGATTTGCCTGATCCATTTAATCCCGTAAACCAAATGATTTTCCCTGAATGGCCATTCAATAAGGCACGTTTTTCTTTTGTAATAGAAAAGCTTTGATCAAAAATAAAACGAGAGCGCCTTAGAACAAAATTAATCATCCCAGCAGCGACAGTTTGATTTGTCATGCGATCAATTAATATGAATCCCCCATTAGCTTTGTTTTTATCGTACGAAGTAATTGGTATTTCCTGATCAAAGCTAATTTCAACAATACTTATATCATTACAAAAAAGATCGATTCCTTGAATCTCAGCCATGGAATTAATGTCAATTTTATTCTTTATTTTTGTTATCTGAGCATTAGCAACTTTAGCACCAATTTTAAGGCGGTATGCTCGGCCTATGAAACCAGTTTGATCAGCAAGCCAAATGATATGAGCAGAGACCTTAGAAATTTTTGGCAACATATCAGGGTTTGTTGTAAGAATATCTCCTCTTGAGTCATCTATCTCTTTGTTTAGACAAAGTGTTACAGATTGACCTGGAAAAGCTTTATCTAACTTGTCAGAGCTTAAAATTATATTTGAAATCTCAGCAGAAAGACCTGATGAAGAAATGGTTATTTTATCCCCTTTCTTAAAAGATCCAGAAGTGACACGTCCAGAAAACTCTCTAAAATCCTGATTCGGTCGATTTACCCATTGTACCTGAAAAGTAGACCCAATATCTTCAGGATTTTCCTTAAAATCGATTGTTTCTAAACATCCAATGAGAATGTTGGCCCATCAAACCACTTCATATGCTTAGAGTGCTTGATTATATTATCCCCCTTAAGCGCAGATAAGGGGATGGGAATGATTTCTTCAAAATCCGTTTTATTTTTAACCTCTTTGTAATCTTTGCAAATTTTTAGGTATCTCTCTTGATCAAAATCAACTAAGTCCATCTTATTAATAGCTAAAATAACTTTTTTGATCCCCATTAATGAACAAATGTAAGAATGTCTCTTTGTTTGAGTCAAAACTCCTTGACGGGCATCAATTAAAATTACCGCTATATCCGCTGTTGAAGCACCCGTTACCATGTTTCGTGTATACTGCTCATAACTCGGAGTATCAGCAACAATAAATTTTCTTTTGTCTGTATTGAAGAATCGATAAGCTACGTCTATGGTAATACCTTGTTCTCGCTCAGAGCTCAATCCATCCACAAGAAGAGAAAAATCTATCTCACCGTTTGCATGAGCCGATTTTTTTGAATCCAACTTAAGTTGTTCAACTTGATCATCAAATATCAATTGAGATTCATACAAAAGCCTTCCAATTAAGGTACTTTTTCCATCATCAACGCTACCGCATGTGATAAATCGAAGCGTATCTAAAGTAGAGTTTCTATGAATAAACTGCTCAAGTTTCTCTTGTTGAGAAAGTGCTGCGTTAACTTTCATCAGAAGTAACCCTCTATTTTTTTTTCCATAGATCCAGAAATATCTTTATCAATGAAACGGGCCCTGTCTCTCACTCGTTTTGCTGGCTATGAGCTCCAGAATAATACCTTCAAGGGTATCAGCCTCTGATTTTATGCCTGCAGTTAGAGGATAACACCCTAAGGTTCTAAATCTCACTTTTTCTGTTAAAATTTTTTAGTCTTCAAAAATCTGGAAGCGGTCATCATCAACCATCAAATATTGATCATTTCTTTTAACAACAGGTCTCTTAGCCGCAAAATAAAGAGGAACGATCGGAATTTTCTCGATAAATATAGAGCCAAATATCGAGCTCTGTCCAATTTGACAGAGGAAAAACCCGTATACTTTCTCCTTGATGTTTAAAGGTATTAAAGAGATTCCATAGCTCTGGCCGTTGATTTTTTGGGTTCCCCTGATGTGTTTCAGTTCTGAAGGAAAAAATGCGTTCTTTGGCCCGGCTTTTCTCTTCATCTCTCCGAGCACCCCCAAAAGCAACATCAAATTTATATGTATTCAAAGCTTGTTTTAAAGCCTGCGTCTTCATAATATCTGTATGGACAGAAGACCCATGATCAAAAGGATTAATTCCCTTTTCAATACCCTCCTCTTTATTTTTATGGATGATGAGATCAAGGTTATATTATTTTTCAATCCAGGACCTAAAATCATACATCGCTTGAAATTTCCAAGTTGTATCAACGTGTAAAAGAAGGAACGGAAGCTTACTTGGATAAAAAGCCTTTATCGCAAGGTGCAACATAACAGCAGAGTCTTTTCCAACCCAAGAATAAAGCATCACAGGATTTTCAGCCCCTGCCAAAGCTTCACGCATAATATGGATACTTTCAGACTCTAAGTGATCCAGGTGAGATAAGGTTTCCCCTTTCTCCCTAATTTTTTTCTCAGTTTTTATGTTGAAGCGACTAATATCATCAATAAAAGACTGATAAATTTCAAAAGAGACATCTAATTTGAATTCATCAAAACTTTCTAGAATTGAGCTCCCGGCATCCTTAGATATTTCACACAACCATTTAACAACTTCACCTGAAGGAATTAAAGTGATATTCCTTTGCTCTTGAGCTACAAGGATTTGGAGCCACTTTTTAAGGTCATCTATAAGGTTATCATTTTCTAAAAATGCCCATCGACGTCCCAAGCGGCCATCATGAAGAAACAGAATTGATATTTTATCATTCAGTTTTTTCAACTGAGCATATAAAACAAGCTCCTTTTTTACCTTAGCCTTACCTAATAATGCGCTTAGAACAATTTTTTTGCTTTTCTTCCTAAATGATCTGCTATTTCATTTAACTTTAAATAAGCCGGAAACAACTCACTTTTTTCTATTTCTCTTTGACTTGACCTAATTTCATTATCTGAAAGAGATCCATGCAACACTTCGCATAGTTTGTGAGTTGTCCAAAAGTGGGCTTTTGCATTTATTTTTAAATTATGCAGTGGAATCATTTGTCGCTTTTTGTAATATTCTACAGCCTAGTAAAAAGTAATATTTTTGTCAAAAAAAACGGCATAGCGACAATTAGCCCTACCCGCCCCTTGGGGCCAAGATTTTTATAAGTTTATTGTGGGAAAGTTCTACTTATTATCACCATTATTTACCGGGGTGGATTTCTATTGAATATGCCTAGTTTATAATGTTGCACAAAACCTCTTCCAAAGTATCCCCAACAACCTGATATTTTCGACCCTCCCGAGGGCAGGTCATATCCTCGCGCAGGACTTCGCCGGCATGAGTCACCCAGCCGATTTGCCGGGCGGGATTGCCCACCATCAGGGTATGGGGCTTTACATCTTTAGTCACAACGGCCCCTGCACCAATTAAGCTATAAGCGCCCAAGCGCACGCCACAGATAATGGTGGCATTGGCGCCAATGGTCACCCATTTTTCAACATGGGTCGGTTTATACTGGTCTTTGCGCTCAATACACGCACGCGGCGTATTAACGTTGGTAAACACACACGAGGGCCCGCAAAAAACGCCCTCTTCAAGGGTGATACCTTTATAAAGACTGACATTGTTTTGAATCTTACACTGATCACCCACCACCACATCGGGCCCAATCATCACGTTTTGCCCAATGATGGCATTTTTACCAATCTTAGTACCAGAAAGGATATGACTATAATGCCAAATTTTTGAGCCCACTCCAATGTCACAGCCAGAATCTATTGCTGCGGTTGCATGAGCAAAGTACTTTAGATCGTTTTGAAAAGAGCTAGTAGGCTCTAGACTTTTTTTTTGACCAAGTGACTTTTGGGCTGCATCTAAAACCTTCAAAACCCGTAGACCTTCTTGACCATCGGTCCGGGGCGCTGTCTGTTTAGAGATAGACTCTAAAAAATGGGCACATTCCAACTTGAGTGGCTCTGAATTCTCAAGGGCAATATATTCGCATGCTGCTTTATCAGGCGTGGGCACCCCTTCTACCCAATTCACTTTATGCGGGTAGAACTGGAGTTTTTCAGCCCAAGGTTGGCCATCATCAAACACAAACATTCCTTCAGAGCCCACCACCACAAGTTTTTGCTCTTTAAACGGGTGCAGCCAAGACACGAACACATGGGCATCGACGCCATTTTTAAAGTGAAGATGCGTCATGGTGGTATCATGAATATGAGCATTCACATGGCATGACCCGGTGGCATAAACAGACTCTGGCTCTTGTTTCGCAATGGAAAGAATCATCGAGATGTCATGGGGGGCAAAGCTCCACAAGCTATTTTCTTCCTGGCGAATTTTTCCGAAATTCAAGCGGTTTGAATAAAGATATTGAAGTTTGCCAATGTCTCCCTTCCCTACTCTATTTTTAAGCTCGAGGAAGGCTGGGTGATATTGCAACAAATGCCCAACCATCAATATCTTCTGTTGTTCTTGAGCAAGTTGGCACAGCTCTTCCGCATTCTTAACTTCTAACGAAAGTGGCTTTTCAACAAACACATGCTTATCAGCTAACAGCACTTTTTTGGCCAGGTCATGATGAAGTTCAGCAGGCGCCGCAATTACCACCCCTTGAATTTCAGGGTCTTTCAAAACTTCCTCAAACGAAAGAGCTGGTACACCGTACGTTTCAGCCATTTTTTGCGCTTGAGGAGCATAGCCGTCACACACCGCTTTCAAGGCGCCCAGCTCATGAAAATTACGCACCAAGTTTTTGCCCCAATAACCACAGCCAACAACAGCAATCTTAATGTTTGAAAAATCCACTAAAGCCTCCAAAGATCGATGGTATTAGGTTTTGCTTCTCGTGCCAGCATGGCTTTCAGGTCAAAAATAAGGCCCTTTTGATCATGGAGTAAACTAGTAAGGCCCCACCCTTTTTGAACATAAATCTCATGTGAAACAGCAACAATCAACGCTGAAGCCGATTTTAGTTGATTAAATGGAATCAACTTAATCCCGGTTTCTTCAAACGTTTCTTCAAAATCTGCTTCGGGATCAGTTACCTGTACAGTCACCCCATATCTCTCAAGTTCTTTCACAATCTCAAACACCCGCGAGTTTCTTATGTCCGGCACATTTTCTTTAAAGGTACAGCCCAAAACGGTGACCGTCCGGTCAGTGCTGCCGTTTTTAAACAAGGCCTTCACCACTTCACTGGCCACAAAATAAGGAATTTCGGTATTGGTCCGCCGACCCGAAAGAATCACTTCTGGATGATAACCAGCTTTTTCGGCGCAATGCGTTAAATAATAAGGATCCACCCCAATGCAATGGCCCCCGACCAATCCCGGGCGCATTTTAATAAAGTTCCATTTGGTTCCGGCAGCATCAATCACATCGTTGGTATCAATCCCCAAGCGCCCGCAAATCATGGCAATTTCATTGATCAGGGCAATGTTTAAATCGCGCTGTACATTTTCAATCACCTTGGCGGCCTCAGCCGTTTCTATGGTAGGCGCTTTGTGAATGCCGGCCGTCACAAC
>PKTP01000008.1 GCA_002869105.1 Alphaproteobacteria bacterium | reverse complement strand
ACCGCTTGATCTAATTGCAACAAGTTTTCCTCAGCATATCTAGCTGCTACTCTTGCCGCTGCTTCACGCTGAGCTGCGGTTTGTGCCGCCGCTTGAGCTTGTTGTAAGGTTTGGGCCATCTGGGCAGCTTGACCACTAGTCATAGTCTTTACAAGAGCAGATCTTTCTAATCTCATTCCAAAAGCAACTTCTGAAAATTGTTGCATCAAAGCGGCCGGCACTTGCTTTGCTGGAGGAAGCGTTGCATTAAACTTTGTTATTGCCTGCTGTATTTCTTGAGCAGATCCATAGGGAGCTGCAGACGTTGACATTGCTAAAAAAGCGGTTATCGCCATCACACTGAGTTTAAATTTTTGAAACATTTATCTTTAACCTTTTGAATTTGTTTAATTTGTCTAAATCGAATTTTTTAAAAGTTCAACGTTTATATTTTGTAACTGACCGTCATCATCAAGCGTGTTTGTTTAGGATTTATTTTAATCTTCGTTGTCTCAGCACCGCCGGGCTCAAAGTCATACTTAATTTTTTGGAAACGACGACGGTGGCTTAGATCAACAGATCCCATCCAGCTATCCGCAAATTGGTGAACCACACCAACACCCAAGTCCAAACCTAAAACTTTTTTACGACGCTTCAAGAGGGCGTTATCTGCGATTCTAATTCCCCCGCCATTTCCTGGGTGAACAGCAATTCTGCCGTTCCAACTAAATTGCCCCATAACCGGACCAGCGCGCAGGTAAGCCGCTGTCGATGGTGTAAAGCGCCACCCGAACTTTTGAATCAATGCCACCGCAAAATCTTGGCGATAACGCATTGTGACTGGAGAGGATGTTTGAAGAACGCCCCCATGATTTCCTGGAACGAACTGACCTACAGTATTGTCTTTTGACCAGTGCTGTGGGCCGGTGACTTCAACTTCCAATGCCATAAAGGTATTGGGGAATACCCGCATGTATCCACCAGACGCGCCCCCAATCAGCGAGGTTTTTTTCAACTTCTGTGTCGCATTCATTTGTGGATCAAAAGTATTATCATGGACCAATAAATCTTCTTTGCCCATGTCGCGCATCAGACCCCCGCTCAGTCCCACATAAAAACCATCGGTCAGGCCCTCTTTGGAAATATAGACGCTGCTCTCATTCGTAGCATTCATTTCCTTAACGCCTTCATGGCCACATTTTGGGCACTCTGCAGCGACAAGATGGGCACTCAGCGCAAAAACAGAAGTTAGAATTTTAAATTTTGACATGGGACATATTCATTTTAATTTTACTGATCTCTATCAACATCGTGGAAGTTTGTAAAGATATTATTAAGTAAATTTTTCTTTTGTTCTAATAAACTATGAGAAAAACATATAAAAATCTAATGAAAAGAGGAAAGGGACACGATTTTGATCCCAAAGATCAGCAGCTCTTTAACTTTAAGGTGTTTGAGACCGTTCGCCATTCAGCCAAAAAAAGTGGGGCCCGCAGGCCCCTTAAGGTATTGTTAGGAAACAAAGAAAAGTGTTTTATTTATTCTCTTTGGCTTCACTGGCTTTTTTGAACTCAATGCTGAGTTTACCAATGGCATAGAACCACACCACCATGATGGCAATCACAAAGATAAACAAATAGGGGGCAATCACATCATACGGGTTCAAAGCTGATCCCGCGATGGTGGCAATCATCACACTTTGAATCAAAGCACCACCAGATTTACCCAAACGACCCCCAACCACATCAACGGCTGCCTTCCCTTTTGATTTCAAATCATCAGAAAGCGGGATGTAAGACATCTCTTTCGTGGCATCAAACAATGAGTATTTGGTTGATTTACTGAACACTTGGAAGAATAGCCCTACATAAACCGAAAGCATCAATGGAGAGGCTGCCAGAAGTGTGTACAGCCAAGTCAATAAGTCTTCAGCCAAAATCGTTGTGAAGAAGATCGCGCCTGTCGTCACAATCACAATTGGCGTTAAAATCGCTGCCACAAACCAACCCCAAATTCGGACGATGTTTTGTCCCACAAGCATGAAGATGATGGTTACGGCACCGTTCAATACGGCATATTGTCCAAAGAAGCTCGATTTAGAGGCTTTATCTGGGAAGAAGAGGTTCACCCGTGATTTCCAGCTGACCTCAATCAGGTTCACAGAAACGCCATATCCAACCACAAGAATCAAGATCAACATCAAGTATTTAGAAGACAAAATAAGTTTCATACTGTCACCTAACGACATTTTCTCTTTTTTCTTCTTCGGCTTAATATCGCTTGGGTCATACAACCGTGGATCTGACATGACCGATGTGTTGGTGAAGCGGTACAAATACATAAACACAAAAGCAAACATAATAACTGGGATTAAGTTCATCAAGGTATGGATATCCCCTGCATTATAGCCTGTAATATGAATAGATTTAGAGAGTGGTTTTGTCCACTGCATGACACCGCCCGCTAACATATTCCCAAAGTTTCCAATCAAGCCAAACATGGCATAGTAACGTGTTGCTTCACTGACGCGGGTGATTTGGTTAGCAAACTGCCAGAATAGCAAGGATACAACCACACTGCCCCATAGTTCAGCCATGGCATAGTAAAGAGCATAAAACCATTTACCAAAAGTAATCACGACCCAATAAAGCGGTGGAACCGTTTGACCAATGCTACGCAATGTTTCCGTGTCCGCCATCAAGGAATCTCTAAACGGATAGAGTAAGAAACCCCAAACAGAAATGAACACCACAAAAATCATGGTGCACGTGTAAAACAATCGCTGACGTGACAGAGCATTGCTCATTTTTGAGTATAAGATAAAGAACAACGTTGCCAGGGGCAGCGTAATCAGAAGCTTACAAATGTTGATAGCGGCGGCATCACCCAACTCGTGCATCACAATTGCATCTTTACTGTTCCTTAAAACAGTGTAGTTGTATAGCGCGCAAAACATCATAAAAGCCATGGGCAAAAACTTTTTGACCTCAAAGCCATGGATTGGCCAGAAAATTCCTCTGAGCCCAGTAAATTGTGGTTTAGCTTTATTAACTGACATTTAGTAAACTCCTTTATCCGTCAATTTCGAACTCTACCATGTACCACATATTTCGAGAAAATCAATCATTAAGTTTCCAGATATAGAATAACATCGTTTTTCCCTTACGCTTTCCTCCGTTTTCCCTTGAGTAATCATTAATAATTAGTAAATATAAATTTGACATTTATTAACCTATGTGCTGTTCTTAAAAATGATAAACAACCTATGAGAACCTAAAAATGATCACTATTTCTATTAAAAATACTTCCTTTTTATTCTATTAAAAATACTTCCTTTTTAATTGCTTCCTGCCTCCTTCTATTTACCAGCTATCATACATCTCTAGGGCTGCTGATAACGAACAGGCGCCAGAACAAGCAGCAGAAGGCCCAATACTAGCCATACAACCTCAAATTGAGTATCAACAGCGACAAGATATTAAAATTATGCATCCTAGCAGAGACGTTGATGGCAAAGATTGCCGCGTTCTTTTTGAAGGCACAAACTTCCAAATCGATCGCTTTTTTATAAATGGCCACCTTCCAGGTAGTTCGCCATTTGACATATGGAAATTAGCTAGAGACGCTTATAAAGACTTAGTTAAGCCGATATCCCGTGCTAAATTAAAGACTTCGATACCCTATGATCAAATTGCCAAAGAATTGCAATCAAAGACATATGAAATTTTAGGGGATGGCTTTCATCAACTGCCTACGACCGAATTTAGGCACCAGAATTGGGACGCGCACAGACTTAAAGCAATTAACCCGGAAGGCTTAGATTTTAATAAATTTTTGGCAGAAACCTCTAAAGAGTTTTGGCAAAAGGACCAACCTGTAGGTCGTGGTATTTTAAAAATAGGCGTAGATGGTCATCCAGTTCTTGCTTTTGAGTACTATGTCGACAATCAATATGTTTTTCAACGACAATCAATATGTTTGTTAACCTCGGTCGTTTAACAGCCTGGCTAAAGAAAAATAATATTTTGAATCAATAAACGATGGATTTCATCAAGGATAATCACGCCATTATGCCGCGAACAGGCTATGGGTTGAAACTTTTTCATTCAGCGGGCGAAGGAATAAAAACTGAGCTCAATGAAGTCTGCGACCCGGGGCAGCACACTTTTTCTATTTCCAGAGCCTCTCCGGAAGAGATGCAACAAGCAGAGCAAGGCGAGTAGATGATTCTACAGTGGCTCTTTTTAAGCTGTGGATGTCACCAAATGCGCCCTATCCTCTCCTGTTTAAGGTTACTCAATTTTCAGACCATGTTGATCTATAAAACCACCTCATAAAGAAAATTTGAAAACATTTAAAAATTTAAACTAACACTTTTGACGATAGGCTTCTGAACTGATGCCCTCAAAGTAGGCTTTCAGACCCAACAGTGCCACATGGCGACTCAGGGCTGGATTGCCAGAAAAGTGGGTCTGCGCTCCTTGGTCCTGAATCCACTCAGAAAACATTTTATACGGCTTGATGCGGGTTTGATACAAAAGCCCGCGCGCCTTTTCGGCCTGGCGCAACTGCCACAAACTGTAATGTAACATCACCAAAAGCTTTTTTAAAAACAGCTGACGACCATCCATACAAGAAGGGGGGCGATCAAAATAAGTTGTCAGCATGTCGCGATCCTGCGCAGGTGTCAGCCCGAAAAAAACGCTCACTGCAGCCAAATCATCAAAAGGGGATCCCGTACTGGAATCACCCCAGTCAATCAATTGAATCCCTCGATTCGTCCTTAACACATGGCTTTGATGAATATCGGTATGCAACATCACATCTGGCCCCGCCTCCAGATTTTTCACAATCCGATCAACAGACTTTTGCAAAGATTTTAAATTAATCACCGTTGACCCCATGTCCATCAACTCGTCTATCCGGTGATGCACGCGGTTTTCAATCCGTGTATGCCGTGAATAGCGTCTTTGCTGAGCTGGTATTTGGTGAACTTTACGCAGCTGCTGCGTCAGAGCGCGCACGTCATCAGATGTTACTGGGCTTTTAAGCACCCGCCCGGCAAGCCATTTCCAGAGAACGAACCCAACCTCAGGGTTAGACATAATCACCTCTGGCCCCAAACCAAGCGCCCCCGCCAAACTGGCTCGATAGACACCGCGCCGTGTGGCATATGTGGTTCGATTAAAAACCCGCAGTCCAAAGGTTTGATGGGGACATTTGATGCAATAGACTTGATCAGGATTACGGCTCATCAATTGATAAGAACACTGGGCTTCAGCGTTTTGCGGCAAAGCCTCTTTCAAGGGAGATGCAATTGGCTGAGGCAGGGCTATAAACAACTGATGAAGGGGTTTATCTGCAAGTGATCCTGGTGCCATCACACCGACAGCCTCAAGCGCCCCGATGCCAACCATCAGGCAAGCCACAAGCCTACCAGCACAAGCGCGCCTCATCAACCGCCCCCCACCACCGAAAAGATTTATTCCAGCGTCCGTGCCACTTCTTCAATTTCAGAGCATTCAATAAAGTCGCCTTCACGCAAGTCATTGTAATTTTCAAAAGCCATCCCACATTCATAGGACTGCTTCACTTCTTTGACTTCATCTTTAAATCGCTTCAATGTCTTAAGCTTACCTTCGTGGATCACAACGTTATCACGAAGCAAACGCACTTTTGACCCCCGTTTCACCACACCTTCTGTCACGTAACATCCGGCAATGGTTCCCAGTTTTGAAATTTTAAAGATCTGCTTGATTTCTGCTTTACCTATAAACTTCTCTTGTTGAATCGGCGACAATAAACCACTCAATACCGCTTTCACATCATCAATCAAATCATAGATGATGGAATAATAGCGAATTTCTACGCCTTCGCGCTCTGCCATATCGCGGGCCAACGCATTTCCCCGCACATTAAAGCCAACAATCAAAGCATTCGAGGCTTTGGCAAGGGTCACATCCGATTCAGTAATTTCCCCCACACTCATATGAGCAACTTTCACCTCAACCGTTTCAGAGTTGATTTTAGTCAAAGCGCCGGCTATAGCCTCAGAAGATCCATGAGCATCTGACTTAATAATCACACTCAAAACCGTCATATCTCCTTCTGTTGAGGCGCCAAATAAGTTGGCTTTTTTCAACTTATCTTGTTTAGCCGCTTCTTTTTCTTTACGACGCTTTAACCGGAATTCCGCAATTTCTTTTGTTCGGGCTTCATTTTCCAGCACCAAGAAGGAATCACCCGCAACAGGCACCCCATTAAATCCAATAATCTCTACAGGTTCGGCTGGGATGGCCGTTTGGATGTTTTCGCCTTTATCATTGACCATGGCACGAACCCGTCCGAACTGCGCCCCTGAAACAAAGGGATCACCAATTTTCAAGGTTCCTTTTTGAATCAACACAGTTGCAACCGGTCCACGACCACGATCCAGGCGAGACTCAATCACAACTCCCATGGCGCTTCGATCAAGAGGCGCTTTCAAATCAAGGAGTTCCGCCTGCAGAAGAATTGCCTCTACCAAGCCCTCAAGGTTCATTTTCGTTTTGGCAGACACTTCTACCGCCAAAATATCACCACCCAAGGCTTCGACAACTAGTTCATGCTGCAGCAATTCATTTTTCACTCGTTGCGCATCAGCCTCGGGTTTATCCATTTTATTAATCGCAACAATAATAGGAACCTTTGCTGCCTTGGCATGGTTGATTGCCTCAACCGTTTGATCTTTAATGCCATCATCAGCAGCAACCACCAACACAACAATGTCTGTTGCTTGCGCCCCACGTGCCCGCATCTCGGTAAACGCAGCATGGCCTGGGGTATCAATAAAGGTGATTTTACGGCTATCCGTGGATTGAATCTGGTAAGCCCCAATATGCTGGGTAATGCCCCCTGCTTCACCGCTCACAACATTGGCAGATCGCATCACATCCAAAAGAGATGTTTTTCCATGGTCAACATGGCCCATGATCGTCACCACAGGGGGGCGATCAATAAAGTCAATATTTTTATCTTCTAAGGCTTCCGCCTCAATCAATTCACGTTCCATATCATCATTCGACACACGTTTCACTGTGTGCCCTAACTCGGTTGCAACAAGCTCGGCCGTATCAACATCAAGAACTTGAGTGATGGTTGCCATGGTTCCCAGACTCATCAATGCCTTAATCACATCCGCCGCCCGCTCCGCCATCCGGTTGGCAAGCTCTTGCACGGTAATTGTTTCAGGAATCGTCACTTGCCGGGCAATTTTTTGAGCGGCTTGATCCGGATCCATTAATTTTTTCTTTTCTTTTTCGCGGGCCCGCATCAGCGAAGCTTTACTCCGCATCCGAACATCATCGCTGGTGTTCAAAGCCTGGGAAACGGTCAGCTTACCCGAACGACGGGGGGCTTCACGGCGGGTCACAACTTTACGTTCTTCTTTCCGGTTTTGGCCCAAACTAGGCTTTCCAGTTTTTTTAGCTCCACCAGGGCCGTCATCATCCGAATCCCGCCCATAAGGCACGTGTTTACGGCCAGCAGTTTCTTTGGTGCTTTTCTCTTCTATGGATGCCTCAGAAGCTGCCTGGGCTGCTTTACGTTCCGCTTCTTCCACGGATCGTTTTTTTTCTTCAATCAACCGTTGGGTGGCTTCAAGCTCACGAATCTCGTCTTGTTTTTGCTTATCTTGCTGGTGTTGCTGACCAAGAGTTGACACCTGTTCTTGCAGAGCCTTCAACCGATCTTGGAGTGATAGAGATGTCTCTTCCTCACCGTCATAAGCGCCGCCGATGGATAGGTCTTCTTTTCTCTCAGGGCGCTTTAAAGTGGCTTGGTCAATCTGCATGCCCCGCATACGCGAGCCAGAGGTGCGCGCCTCCGTTGGCGCTGCTGTTTTCAAGCTACCGCGGCGCAGTGTTTTAGATTTTTTGACTTCAATAATGGTTTTATTGCCAGATGAGCCCGCACCGATGGAATCGATTTTAAGTTTTTTAGAGAGTGTTAGCGGTTTTTTTGTATCATCTGTCATCGTCAAATCTTTCTCTAAATTCTTCACACTTTAAACGAATCGCCACAGCAAAAACAAGCGATGTTTTATGCTTTTGCGTCCTCAGGCTCTTGGGCTTCATCGCCTTCAAACCAATGTGCCCGGGCTTGCATAATGATATCATTGGCAACATCCAATGAAATATGATCCTCACCAAACATTTCTACCAACTCATCTCCCGCCAAATCAGCAAGGTCATCAAGGGTCCGGCAGTTGTTTTCAGCAAGCACCAAAAGCAGTTCTGGGGTAATCGGCTCAAACGTACTCAGCGATGGGTCAACGCCCATTTTATTTACTTTTTCCTGGATCTCTTTGTGGCGCTTTTCAATCGACACTTGGGCCCGTTTTTGTAACTCGGTTGCCAAGCCTTCTTCAAAGCCTTCGATTTCCAGCATTTCTTCAACATCACAGTAAGCGATGGCATCCAAGGTATCGAATCCTTCCGATATCAAAAGGTGCGCAATCACCTCATCAATTCCCAGCTCTTCAATCAGAGATGCTGAGACGTGCTTGAATTCATCATTTCGTTTCTGGGAATCATCCGACTCAGAAACAACACTCACTTCAAGACCCGTCAATAAACTAGCCAATCGAACGTTTTGACCACGCCGTCCAATGGCAATACTCAAGTTATCATCTGGCACCACCACTTGAACCTTCCGAGATTCCTCATCATAAACAACCCGAGAGATATCAGCTGGCGCCAATGCACTAATCACAAAACTAGGCACATCTGCCGTCCAAGGCACAATATCCACACGTTCGCCTTGCAACTCATTCACAACGGCTTGCACACGGCTTCCACGGACCCCGACACAAGACCCAACCGGATCAATGGTTTGATCGTTGGTCCGAACGGCAATTTTTGCACGACTGCCCGGGTCGCGCGCCACAGATAAAATCTCAATCACCCCTTCATAAACTTCTGGCACTTCTTGGGTGAATAATTTTGCCATAAACTGCGGGTGGGAGCGTGATAGGAAGATCTGCGGTCCGCGGGTATCCCGCACCACTTCTAAAATATAAGCCCGCACCCGGTCACCTGGGCGCAACACCTCCCGGGGAATCGCCTCATCACGGCGCAGAATACATTCGTTACGGTTGACATCAATAATGTAATTTCCATACTCAACGCGCTTAACGATACCACTGATGATTTCACCAACTTTGTCTTTAAACTCTTCGTATTGACGTTCTTTTTCTGCTTCTTTTACCCGGTAGTTCACAATCTGCCGAGCTGTTTGTGCGGCCATCCGGCCAAATTCTACGGGCGGCAAAATGTCTGTTAAGAACTGTCCGATCGTGGCTTCTGGCTGTTCTAATTTTGCTTGCTCAAGACCAATGTGTTTACTTTCATCCTCAACCGTTTCAACCACTTCCCGATAGCGCTTGATGGTGATCTCTCCAGTCTTACGATCAATAGTCACGCGGATATCGTTGTCCATGCCGTATTTATTCAGAGCAATCTTTTGAATGGCTTCTTCCATTGCCTGGATCACAGTTTCCCGATCGATCAGTTTCTCACGGGCAACAACATCAGCAACTTGCAAAATTTCATTATGTACGGTGACCATCGTCGTTTATTTCCTTTAATTCAATATTACCAAATGCCACATAAGCAAAAGGGGGATCTTAAAACCCCCCACCTCGCTTGAAGTAGCAACAATTTCAAGGCCAGTATATCCAGCACGCCTCAAATTTCAAGCGAAAAGAAACCTATAAGTCACAACATCTGAAAACCACCCTTTTTACAAGCAATAGGGACAATGATCTCGCTATATTATTTAACTTTTTGAAATGTTAATTGAACTGACTGAAAAATAAGAGCAACCAAAGCACCCACATAAACGATCCACATCTTATTTAATCCAAACTCAAATCACCGATACCTGTGACAAACCTGCTGCAGTTTTGGTTTAGATTGAAGGGTTAGCTTAATTTTGAGAATACCTTTCAAAGGCGACATCCTCAATCCAGTAAAAATACGGGGGTAGAGCGACTACAAGGATAACCGCTGTTTTTTGTCATCGAATTACTTGAGTTTTACAAGGATGACGTGAATTTTTTTTATCATCACGGAGCGAGGCGTCGCCCCAACGTGGCAATCTCCTTTCCCTAGATAGCCGTCATTCCGAGGGAACAGAGTGACCGCGGGAATCTCTTTATATCCTCACGTCGCTGCGCTTCTCAGGATTCAGTCCATTTGCCCTTTCAAATGGACTGAATCACTATCTGTAATATATTTATCTTTGAATGCGCCACCAGATATTACGAGAAGATCTAATGAAGTTAAATAGGATTAAATTCAGATACAAAGAGAGGCCCACCAGGGCCTCTAAATTGATACGCAAAGGTTCCAAGCTGCCATTCTTCGGATTATAATATATATCTACCAAAGCTTCATATAGCAGGGCTGAAAACTTTCTAGAATTTGTATGAAACCCCAACTTTTATTTGCCAAGATCTCTTAATTTTAACATTAGAAGTTGATATTCCTGCTTGAATGGGGATTTCTTGGCGAATTATTTTTTTGTTCTTATCCTTAAACCCATAAGACATTTCTACATTCCCAAATATATTCTGACTAAAGGCATAGTCATAGGCCATACCAACTTTAATGACATTGGGTTTAATCTTTGTTGAAAGTTTACTGATACTAATGGGAGGTCCTGTGTATGTAACATCAGTTTTAATTAAATGATCTTCTTTCACATATCCCAATACTGCTGATAAAATATTCTTATCATTAATCTTGTAACCACATTTCATGGTGATCCCATAAGAAGGTCTAATTTTATGGGTTAATTTTAGAGAGCGATTAAGCAATAAAGCGGGATCTCTGTTTATGAGCGTCTTTGATTTTTTATCATTTAAATAAGTATACTCTGCATATGTTGAAAGAACCCATCTATCTATAGAATATAAATAACCTAAAACAATATTAGGATTAATGTTTTGACGGCTAAGATTCAAGGCTCCTAAATCAAGGACTGGTTGATTCCCTCCTCCTCGAAAAGAAACTTTGTTCTCAACCTTGTTATTTTGAAAAAGACCATTTACCCCCACATAAAACCCATCATCAAAAGCAGAGGCAGTAAAGGCAAGCATTGAAATAGTAAATAATTTTTTCATTTTTAGATTTCCCTGTTTTTAAATAGTCATTGAAGCATAAAATTAATGCCTATCTTTGTCAACTATGTAGCAGACATCTTGCAGCCCTAAGACTAAAATAATAGACTGACCTAAAAGTCGAGGGCAGTTCTTTGACTCTCAATACTTTCTACCGTCAATAAAAAAGCCACAGCTAAACTGTGTCTTTTTCGGAAAATATAAAGTATCAAAAATTATCTTGAGTAGTATTCAATTACCAAGTTGGGTTCCATTTGAACCGGGTAAGGGATTTCATCAAATTCTGGCAAACGTACAAATTTACCCGTGCGCTTAGCAAGATCAACATCAAGGTAGCCAGGGACATCACGTTCTGCAGATTCAACGGCTTGAATCACAAGAGGCATCTCCCGTGATTTTTGTTTTACCTCAATAACGTCATCGGGCTGAACGCGGTAAGAAGGAATATTAACTTTCTTGCCATTCACCAAAACATGGCCGTGGTTCACAAATTGACGGGCCGAAAAAACAGTTGGGACAAATTTCATCCGGTATACAACCGCATCAAGACGACGCTCAAGCAATTGCACCAAGTTTACAACGGTATCACCTTTACGCTTCACCGCTTCATCGTAGGTGCGGCGAAATTGTTTTTCCATGATGTTGCCATAGTAGCCCTTGAGCTTTTGCTTTGCAGCAAGCTGAATACCATAATCAGATGGCTTCTTACGACGCGCACCATGTTGTCCTGGACCCGTGGTTCTGGTGTTCACTGGACTTTTGGGACGACCCCACAAGTTTTCACCCAGACGGCGGTTAATTTTGTATTTGGCTTGCACTCTTTTTGTCATTAAAAAAAATCCGGTTCGTTGATATTACAGGTTTGTATACCCAGATAACGGGCCACTGTCAACGCTTTTCCACCACATTTTTTCTTTTATGCCGGTTTTTTTGTCCACTCCATGAAAGTATGGACAAAATCACTGAGCCCCAATTGTCTTGAGCGCTTAAGCCGTTCACTTCTCAAAATGGATTTCACATCCTTCAAAGCCTTACTCAAGTCATCATTCACGACCACATAATCATATTCTGCCCAGTGGCTAATTTCTTTCAGAGCTTTCCCCATGCGGTATTGAATGATTTCCTCATCGTCTTGGCCGCGGGCGCGTAATCGATCGTCCAGCACTTCCAGCGAAGGCGGCAAAATAAACACAGATACCACCCGTTCTCGATCTTCCTGAATCAACGTTTGAGCACCATGCCAATCAATATCAAAAACCACGTCATACCCTTGTCTCATATCCTCTTCAACTTCAGACCGCCACGTGCCATAACTATGATTAAAAACATGGGCGTGTTCAAGAAACTGGCCCTTTGCAACCGCGACATCAAAATCAGCCTGGCTCATGAAATGATAATGTTCACCGTCAACCTCACCGGGCCGGGGGGGACGGGTTGTTGCTGAAATGGAAAGTTTGACATATCGATCCATGGAACAGAGCGAGCGCGTCAAGGTTGTTTTTCCCGCCCCCGATGGCGATGAAAACACCATCATAATGCCTTTGTGTTTTAAATAATCCGAATGTCGCTTATGATATGAATCCATTTAATCCTCAATTTTTACGCACGAAAACTGGCAGCCAAACTGATTGGCTTGCCCGTGGTGAAACGCTCGGCGACAGCTAAAAAACACCTCTTCATCCTCATAGGTATCCAAGCCAATATCGGCCACTTCTTTTACACCTAGCGCTTTCAGGTGATACGCACAGAATCCAGGCAAATCAAGATAAAAGTGGTCATCGTTCTTCTCAGACTTAAAAAAAAGATCTCGATTTTCATAGGCAGAGAATTCGGCGTACACAGCTGCATCAACCTGATAGTTGTTAGCGCGGATACAAGGCCCAATAACTGCCACAAGCTCTGCCTTAACAGGCTTTTGAAAAGCACTTAACGTTTGCGCAATAATTCCCTGACTCGCGCCACGCCAGCCAGCATGGATAATGGCACAGCCACTTCCATCTCGGGCCATGATCACAATCGGCACACAATCAGCTGTTTTGATGGCAAGGACCTGCCCAGTTTTTTGCGTCATCAACGCATCTGCTTCACCTGTGCTTTGGGTTTGATCGTCGACCCAAATGGCTTTTGTTCCATGGACCTGGGTTGAGGTGTGGAGGAAATCTGCCTGCATCACAGCCGCAACTCGTTTTTTGTTTTCAGCAATATGAGTGGGATCTTCACTTGCAGCTGGTCGGCCATTAAGGCTTTCATAAGGTCCAGTGCTCACCCCTCCTTCACGCCCAAAAAACCGACAGGATAGTCCAGGAACCTGAATATCTGGATGTTCAAACCAGACAATGCCATTTTTCTCTTGGTGTTTCATTGTGCCTTTATCTCCAGAACCTTAAAAAGCTCTCCCATGTCTTCAACGCCTGCCCCGAGCAGCCTCTGCCTCAATCGATGTATCTCCGCTTGGTGTGCCGGGTTTTGGTGACTCGCTCCCCAAAATAGCGCCTCAATACCAAGCCTTCGCAAGAAATCTCCTTGTGTGTTATAGTGACACGCCCACTTTGTTGGCGTCAATGCTGCATAGTCACCAAAGCGGACATGGGCTGTTAAGTCTACCGCTCCTGGCTTGGCCAAAGGATCCACTTGTTGGTGGTGGTAAATCGCTTGCAGGGTGCCACCATCTCCCTGCCAGGCGCCATAATCAATCATTACTAACGCCCCTCCTTGTTTCTTTAAAAGATCCAAACAGTGTTTGAAGAATGTATATCCCACAGGGCACACTTCATAGACCGCACCCTCAATCGGTTCATATTCTGGTTGTTCTTTTGCAGGTTGCCAAGCCACCCTCAATCCATCATCACTCTTCGCAACCCAGCACTCATACCATATCCCCTTTTGATAGCGCCATTTCTGGATGGGCAAAGCATCGAAAAATTCATTGGCCAGGATCAGCACGGGGCCGTTAACGTCTATTTCTTCAATCTGAGAAAACCAGCTAATGGATAAATGAAAGTCCTGAAGATTCTGTTTTTGCTGATCTCGCAGCCCCGAACTTTGCTCAATCAGTACAACCTTCAGGTTTTTGCCATATCCTCTCTTGGTCAAAGCTGTCAGGACATCCCGCATTAACAATCCACGACCAGGCCCTAATTCAACCAAGGTGATGATCTGGTCAGAAAAATCCGACATCTGCTGAATCACCCATTCAGCTAAAGCATAGCCAAACAGCGGCGTTAATTCGGGTGATGTTATGAAATGTCCTGCCGCTCCCAAACAATCAGGGGCTTGATAAAACTGACGGTTATTCCAAGCCATGTAGTCTTCTAAAGGCACCTGGTTTCGGTTGGCAAACAGCGCGTCCAGCGTCATGGGCGCTGGAATCGAGGGCGCAGCACCAAAAACAAGCCCAGTAAGGCATACGGAATAGACAGAATTTGTCCCATGGTCAGCATCTGCCAAACAAAGCCCAACTGCGCATCGGGCTCGCGAAAAAACTCCACAACAAACCGCCCGCCAGCGTAGAGCATTAATCCAACACCAACAAGTTGGCCTGGCCGCTGAATCATGCGGGTGCGCCAAAAAAGAACATTCAAAACAATCAAAATCAAAAGTCCTTCCAGCACAGCTTCATAGAGCTGGCTGGGATGGCGCGGTAAATAGCCGCCGGCTGGAAACAGTACTGCCCAAGGTACATCAGTGATACGGCCATACAATTCCCCATTGATGAAATTAGTCATTCGCCCTAAGAAAACCCCCAAAGGAACCCCCAGGCTCACTAAATCAAGCATTCTCAAGAAAGATACATGATGAAGACGGCTGAAAAGATAAAACCCCATCATCACACCAACAATCCCCCCATGAAAGGACATCCCACCTTTCCAAATTTTAAGGGTATCCAAGGGGTGAGCCGCATAATAATCGAATTGATAAAACAACACGTACCCCAGCCGCCCGCCAATCACCAAAGCGGGGATCGCCCAGGAAATCAAATCATCAAATTTCTCAGGTGGAATCCCCAAAGCAGGATATCTCTTTATAATCCAGCGGCTATACTGCCAACAAAACAAGACGCCCGTCACATAAGCCAAGGCATACCACCGCACAGCAAGCGGGCCCACGGTAAACGCTACAGGGTCAATGTGTGGAAAGGGGATATAAGACTCAAACATTGTCAGGACCTGGATTATTCGATACAGTTACCCTAGCTTATTTAACCCCGTGAAAAAAGAATTATGATCACCAAAAACATCATCGCAGATAAAATAGCCGGCGTTGGTTTTTTCTTGCTCAAAAAAACCCTGAAAACGCGTGCTGGCAAATTGCCTTTCACCCCTCCCAAGTCTTTGACCCCATGACCACAAATCAACTCCCCAAAAAACACCTGATTGAGGCCAGCCTTTCCCTCATCGAAAAGAAAGGGTGGGCTGATTTTTCAGTGATGGATCTATGCAACGCCCTTACAATAGAGCCAACTGATCTCCATCCACACCTCTCAAACAAAAGCCAGTGGGTTGTCTATTGGCAAACCTATGTGGCAGAGGAAATCCAAAACATCATTCCCCAGGAAGATTTACTTGATCTTTCCATCAAAGATCGCCTGCTCGAGTTGACCATGACCCGGTTTGAGGTGCTCTCTCCCCATCGTCGTGCTTTGAAAGTTTTATTTGAGGGGTTGGTTAAAGAGCCGCAAAATTATCTTCAGTTTCAATCTGCTTTGCGGCAAGGCTGGGAAATGCTTTTTACCTACGGTCACATTCCAAACACCAGCGTCATCAGCCGCATCCGCACCGAAGCGTTCATCAGTTTATATTTAGTGAATCTCTACCGATGGCTCCACACCGATCTCTCGGCCGAAAAGCTTCAAAGCACCCTAGATCAACAACTAGGGTGGTGCGATAAAATCATGCAGCCCTACACCTAAGAAGGACTAGTCCTTCAGAAATCGAATGGCCAAGGGATATTGATAATCAATGCCATCAGCGCAGCGCACCGCCCCAACAATGGGGAATAGAACAAAAGATAAAATCAGATACGGCACCAAAACCAAAAGCATTATAATTCCCATCGGAATGCCAATAAGGGAAACAAACAGCCCGGCCAAAATAAACGGAATGAAAATCATGGTAATGGCAAAATTCAAAACCTCTCGTCCAGCAGCGCGCACCCGTGGATTATGGGAAACAAAATAAGCCACCAACGGCACAATAATCATGGCTAAAGGGAACAGCAAAGATGCTGTTATGGATAAATGGATCAGCGGCGCATAGCCAGCCCGATGGTGCTGAGGTTCAATTGGATAATTTGACATAAATGACTCCCATTAATAAACATAACTTTAAGTCAGACAAAACCCCTTGTCAAACAATACAGCATCGCGCATAAACTGTACCCATGACAGTTATCACTCGGATCGCCCCCTCACCCACTGGGGATCTTCACATTGGCACAGCCCGGACAGCCCTGTTCAATTGGCTGTGGGCCCGTCATACTGCAGGGCAATTTCTGATCCGCATTGAAGATACCGATCAAAAAAGACACGCCGATGCCTCTCTCAAAACCATCATTGATGGCTTGGCTTGGCTGGGCCTTACCGCTGATGCTGCGCCCGTTTATCAATCCCACCAACAGGCCCGTCATGTAGACGTTGCCGAAAAGCTTTATCAATCCAATCATGCCTACTATTGCACATGCACCGCCGACGAGGTTGAAGCCATGCGTCAACAAGCGCGCGAAAGCGGCGGCATCCCTAAATATAATGGCAAATGCCGGGAAGCAGGCCATACCACAGGCGTCCTTCGCTTTAAAATGCCCCTCACAGGTCAAGCAACTTTAGAAGATCAAGTCCAAGGATCCATCACCATTGAAAACAGTCAATTTGATGATTTTGTTTTGCTGCGTGCTGATGGTACTCCCACATATCTTTTAGCCGTGGGGGTGGATGATCATGACATGGACATTTCTCATGTCATTCGAGGCGATGACCATATCAATAATACTTTCAAGCAAATTCCTCTATATCAAGCCCTATCCTGGAACGTGCCAGCGTTTGCCCATATTCCGCTGATTCATGGTCCTGATGGTCATAAATTTTCCAAGCGTCACGGGGCGCCTTCTATTTTGCATTATCGTGATCAAGGTTTTTTGGCTGAAGCGGTTTTCAATTATTTGCTCAAACTTGGTTGGTCTCATGGTGATGATGAAATCATTTCCATCGATCAAGCCATTCACTGGTTCACGTTGGATCATCTCAATAAAGCCCCTGCGCGCTTTGATCTAGAAAAACTGCGCTTCATCAATGCCCACTATCTCAGATCTTTGGATCTTATAGATGCGATGAATCACCTCAAACCATTCTTGGAACAAACGCTTAACCGCGCCGTTACTGATCGGGAAAGCCAGCGCATTCAAATGAGTTTACCGCATTTGGCACAACGCGCAGAAACGCTGATTGATTTGGCCGTGGCGGCGCTTATCTATACCGACACACCGCCGCAACCATCGGCTGAGGAAATGGCCTTACTCACCGCCGACGCACGCCAGCATATGTCCAATATTGCAGAGAAGTTTCAATCCGTTGACTCTTGGAACAAGGAAACGCTCACCTCCTTGATCAAGAGCTATCTTGCTGAGAACGCTCTCAAAATGCCAGAGCTGGGTAAACCACTGCGCATTGCTCTCACCGGCCGCCTGAATGCGCCCGGTATTTATGATATCCTTGAAACTTTGGGCCAAACCCTCACCTGCCAGCGATTATATAAAATTTAAGCGCATCATTTTTATCGCCCTTGCGAGGCGGTGTTTTTTTATTGACCGTCATTGCGAGGCGGCATGTAATGCCAACGTGGCAATCTCTCTAGATCCTCACGTCGCTGCGCTTCTCAGGATGACGTGTGTTTTTCGTCATTGCGAGGAGGCCTTTAGGCCGACGCGGCAATCTCCTTCTTTAATAATCAGATCCCCCCAGCCCCACACTCCTCGGGGTGGCGCACATAGAAATCATCATCAACCGTGATTTCACCAGATCATATTGACTTTCTGTCTGGCTAGAAATACTCTGAGCGAAAATTAAGTCCTTAAACATGCTGACCCAAGACATCCGCGCTTCCTTCCTCAACTATTTCAAGACCAATCATCACACGTTTGTGCCGTCCGATGGCCTCATTCCCAGTCATGACCCCACGCTTTTGTTCACCAACGCTGGGATGGTTCCCTTTAAAGGTATGTTTACCGGCGAAGAAAAAAGAGTGGCCCCGCGCGCTGCCTCTGTCCAAAAGTGCCTGCGAGCCGGTGGAAAACACAATGATTTAGACAACGTTGGCTACACCTCTCGGCACCACACCTTTTTTGAAATGATGGGTAATTTTTCTTTTGGGGATTACTTTAAAGAGCAAGCCATTAGCTATGCCTGGACATACCTAACCAAAGAACTGGGGCTTAACCCCGCTAAGCTTTACATCACCTATTATGCTTCCGATCTTGAAACCCGCGATCTCTGGCAAAAACTAACCGGTTTTGGTGAAGACCGCCTGATCCCAATTGCCACCCATGATAACTTTTGGTCGATGGGGGCAACGGGCCCGTGTGGACCGTGTACCGAAATTTTTTACGATCATGGTGATCAGGTTAAAGGCGGCCTTCCTGGAACCCCCGATGAAGACGGCGATCGCTATGTTGAAATCTGGAACCTGGTTTTTATGCAGTTTGATCAAATCACCGAAGATAAACGGGTGAATCTCCCCAATCCCTGCATTGATACCGGTATGGGTCTCGAGCGCATTGCTGCGGTTCTTCAGGGTACCTATGATAATTTTCAAACCGATATTTTCAAAAGTCTCATCGAAGCCTCCGCTTCTCTCACCCGAACCGCTCCAGATGGACCGCATCGTTTGGCACATCGGGTGATTGCTGATCATTTGCGCGCGGCGTGCTTCCTTATTTCCGAAGGAATTTTGCCCAGCAACGAAGGCCGGGGTTATGTCCTGCGGCGGATCCTTCGTCGGGCACTCCGCTATGTTCACACCACGGGGCATCAAGGGGCTCTCTTGCCGCATTTGGCCCCTACACTCATCACCTTGATGGGACAAGCCTATCCCGAACTCAATCGTGCGCAATCCTTCATTGAATCAACCTTGGGCGCCGAAGAAGAAAAGTTCAGCGCCACTTTAAGCCGTGGTCTCAGCATCCTCGAAGACGAAATCCAAAATATGCCCAAAGGTAAAGCTCTGAGCGGTGCCGTTGCCTTCAAACTCTATGATACCTACGGCTTTCCCTTGGACATGACTCAAGACGCTCTTAAATCACAAGGCCTCACTGTCAATACAGATGAGTTTGATCAAGCCATGGCAGAGCAAAAGAAGCAAGCCCGTCAAAATTGGCAAGGAAGCGGCGACCTCAAACAAAACCCCCTTCTGATGAAAGTAGCCCAAGAATGGGGCGAAACACCTTTCCTTGGCTATCAAACCATGGAAGCAGAAGCCAAAGTTTTAGCGCTCATTTCTGATGATCAGCAAGTTGAAACGTTAGCAGCCGATCAAGGGGGTTTCCTGATTGTTGATCAAACACCGTTTTATGCAGAGTCCGGTGGGCAAGTGGGGGATATCGGTACGGCGCTGTCAGCCGATCAAACCTCTCTAGAAATCCTCGATACCCAAAAAACCAAAGAAGGGCTCTATTTCCACCAGGTCAAAGTTCTAAGCGGATCCTTAAAGCAAGGCCAAACGCTTAATCTTGCGGTAGATGCATCACACCGCCGCGCTGTTGCCGCCAACCACTCAGCCACACACCTTTTGCATGCCGCTTTGCGGCAGCGGTTTGGTGATCATGTCACCCAAAAAGGATCTCTGGTCACAGCTGAAAAATTGCGTTTTGACGTCACCTTGTCCCAGGCTCTCAGCAGTCAAGACATTGAAGCGCTTGAAAGCCATATCAATGCCATCATCCGCGCAAATACGCCAGCACGGTCCCAGCTCATGCCCTATCAAGAGGCGCTGCAAACCGGTGCCCTAGCTTTATTCGGTGAAAAATATGCCAACGATGTACGCGTGGTTACCCTTGGTGCCGGGGGAAAAACAGATCAATCTTCCATCGAACTCTGTGGCGGAACCCACGTACAAGCAACAGGTGAGATTGGCTTGTTCAAAATCACCTCCCAATCCAATGTGGCAGCTGGGGTGCGGCGGATTGAAGCCATCACTGGACGGGCAACCGAACACTACCTGCGCGCCCTCGATCACCTTATGAATGATCTGGCTCAAAAACTGCAAACCTCGCCGCACAATTTGGAAGCTCGGGTGGATCATATCCTGACCGAAAAAAAGAAATTGGAAAAAAAACAAGGCGCGCCTGGCGCATCAGCCCCTCTCAACCACTCATCCCACGTGGTCAATGGCATCACCCTGATCACAGAGACTTACCAAGACCTCCCTCACAAGGAGATTTTGCTGCGGGGTGATCTTTTGAAAAAACAACATCCAAGCAAATCCTTTTATCTTCTCTTTAACAGCTCGGCCACCACCGATAAGGTCTCCGCTGTGATTGGTGTCAGTGTGGATCTCCTCTCCCTTCACAAAGCCCCGGATATCATTCAAGAGATAGCGCCCATCCTTGAAGGAAAAGGCGGTGGCGGTCGCCCCGACTTAGCTCAATGCGGGGGCAAAAATAGTAAAAATATTCCCAATATAATAAAAAAAGTTGAAAAATTGATGAATAATAAATAAATATAAGAAAAATTTTATTTAATTTTTGTTATCATTTGCTATCTAGGGCATTCATATTCCGGAGGAAAAAATGGCTAAAAAACTTAATATTGAACAGGCAACACAATCCCTTGTTCTTCTGGCGCAGCAATTTCCAGAATGCTTTACGCTGGCAACCCCCCAGCCCCTTAAAATTAATATCAAGCAAGATATTCTTGAGGCATGGGGCAGTAAACCTTACCTATCCAAAACAAAACTACAGCAGGCGCTTTTCTATTACACCCATTCAGCAGCCTATCTCAACGCTTTTAAACTCGAGCCTGTCCGGGTAGACTTACAAGGCAGCCCAGTTGAAGATGTGTTGAATTCTGATCGGGATCATGCGGCCAAGCAATACATGCTTCGTTACGGTAAGCCAAAAGCCAAATCTCCTAGAACGTCCGTCAAGCATGATAAAAACAGCTCAGCCCCACCACAACCCTTCACGCCCAGGGCTGAAACGCAGGTTAAAATCATCAAAACCAAGTAGCAAGCGACTAAGCTCCCTAAAAAACCATTGATATAAAACTTTCTGTTTTTTTAACCGCTGATCACGCATCACTTTTCCCCTCATCTCATGTTGGGGGAAAGCAGTACTGTATTGTTTTTTCTGGCATTTAGGATATTTTTTACTTATTGTCCCTAAATAAATTCAACCCGTTTCCAGGTGCTTTTGATGAACAGCGTCGCTATTTTTTTTATGTTTCTCTTATTTTTAACGCGTCCCATCCCTGCAAAAAATTTTGTCGATCCCGCTTCAGAGACCAGCCAGTCAGAAAGTCGCCGGGCACCCGCACAATCATCCACCTCCCGCGTAAATGAACGAACACCTCCTTATTTAAGACTGCGGCGCTTTCCTCCAATGGAAGAAACAACAGCACCCAGCGTCTCCTCTTCGCCGCGCAGAAGAAGGCAACAACAAGCAACAGACTCAGCTAGGCGCTCTCATCTGAGAGGGTTAGTTGGGCAACTCTCTGATCAAGGCGCCAGATCAACAAGCGTCTCTGAGGCGGTCAGGGAAGCAGGATACCTCCCGCGTGATTTGACCCAGGTTTTACCACCTAATAACTAATTTTAATCTCAAAGCCATAAAATGAGAGAGGGTTTACATTTAATAAGAGCCATGATAAGCATGTTTTAAATCTAAATAATAAAAAGATGCTTAAATATAGATACTTAATTTTTACTTTATCATTGTCTCTCTTAACAGTAAATTTCACAGCAGCTAAACCCATTAAAGACGATTCCCAGCACTCTATTCCTCCTCTTATTCGATCTGATGGTTATAGAGTGCCTCACACAGAAGCCTCACCTCCCCGTTTACAATACCGCCCTCGTCATCTCCGACGCTTCACACACACCTCCCTAAACAACTCCGATCAGCGCAGTGTATCAACTCACCAATTGCCTTCATCTCATGCAGTTGAACGGGTGCAAAACTCCCGTATCAGCAACCATCATCGTCCCCAAATTTCCTCTCAACTCGCAACGATTGTAGAAAATCTCCACCAATCACAAAGGCATCGTTCTATTGCAAGACCATCCTCTCTAGAATATCTTCTTGACCCAACTTCTCTCCCCATTGATGTACCAACTGTTCCTGTGTCGCCCGATTCACCCTCTACGTCACCCCTTTCCAGAGATCTATCATCCTCCTCAAAAAACTTTTTTCCACTTAATCGATGACTGATCCTTCCCCTCAAAACAAAAAGGATGACGCTCAAGAAATTGAGATTAAGCTCAAACTCAGCCCTACGGATCACAGCACGTTAAAATCCTGGCTTTTAAAAAACACCAAGCCCGGCGCTGTTCAACACCAAACAGATCTTTATTTTGAAAATCCGCACAGACCCTTTTTCAAGCCAGATTCTCATGGTCACATTCAGGCCCTCAAATATTTTCGTCTTCGGTCTATCCCAAACGGTCCCTGTTTTCTAACGTTCAAAGACTGGGATACACCTGCCTCTTCTGCAGGAGATCGCCTCTTTTGCTATGAGCATGAAACCGAAGTTTCAAACAAAGAACACATGCTGAAAATCATCACAGCCCTGGGATATACAAAACAATACAGTCTGCAAAAAAGCGGTCTCATTTCTATCATACAGACTTTGAGCTCGCCGTGGATCAGATCACCGAACTTGGAACGTTTTTAGAAATCGAAGTCAAAAAAAGAAAGTTTTCAGATCCCGCTTCAGAGCGGCAGCGCCTTATTCAACTGGTTGATCAAATCGGCCTCATCGAGACCACCCTTGTCAAGCGGGGGTATATCCTGCAACTCTTTGATCAATAAGCACAAAATCTCTCTTCCATAAAATGAAAGAACGGGATTGACAATCCTGGACCATTTTGCCCATGATTCAATAAATTGTTAAACGGAGTCTCTTGATGAAACCATCTCTGCTTTTCGCTATGATTGTGTCTATGCTAACCTGCACCCAAATTGTTAATGCCGTCTGGCAAGCGCCAACTATCCGCGAGAGATATGAGCCGTCCATCATGGGCGCAAGCAAGTCAGATTTTCCTGTCACCCCTTTTGACGGCCCCCATCAAAAAGCCCTTACCTCTCCTTATGGTGGCAATCCGGATATCAACCGCAGCCCCCTTCCAGCAGATAAAATTCTGTGGAGTATTGAGAATCCAGACTACGCTCCCACAGAGTACACCAATCCAAAACTCATGGGAGAACATAGTCCTCCCTACGCCCAATCCGAACGGGTCCAAGAAGTGTTGGAGGGTCAGGAACTCGGTGGCATTAAATCTTTTTACAAGATTTTATGGGGTGGCGCTGAAATGCGACCCCTCAATCCCATGGGCCGCACCGGCCTTTCTGGCCGGGGCATTCTTGGTCATTGGGTGGCAAACCCAGCTGTTGATGCCCTGCTGCTTCGGGAAAACCCAACAACTAAAGATTTAGAGATCTTTCTGATTTGGCGGCGCGCGGATGCTATTCATGCTCTACCAGGCGGCATGCAAGAAAAAGAGGAACTCACGACAGCGCTGAAAAAGGAAGTGCACGAAGAAGTGGGCCCTGAACTTGCCACCTTACTCCCGGGCAAACAAAAAACGGTGATCTATCGCGGCTATGTTGATGATCCCCGCAACACTGATAATGCCTGGATGGAGACGACCGCTTTTGCCTTATTTTTCAATCAAGATGAAGCGATCAAAATGCCCACAAAACTCTCTCCAACAGACACAGATGAAGTGGATCAATCTCAAAACGGCTGGTTCTCACTCAACAGTTTGCGTGATCCTGAAACAAACCGTATCGATGGTAAAAAGCTTTATGCCAGCCATGCTCATTTGGTGAACCAACTATTTGATCCCAAACACCAAGAGGCTCTGTCCGCGTTGGGCATGAAACCATCAACATCGTAATCTCCTTCTCTACTTCTTCGTCATTGCGAAGGCGGGGCGCAGCCCCCACTTGTCATTGCAAAGGAGTGGAACGACTGTGGCAATCTTTTCCTGATTCATGAGATCCTCACGTCGAAACGATGTTTCTCCTCAGGATGACGTGTATAGAAATCGCCATTCCTAAGGATGCCCCCGTTTGTCATAAGAGCAGAGAGCGTTTTAATATGTAATTCTGACCCCAGGGTTGTTTGTCATAATTGTCTCAATTATCTCTTGCACATCTTGATGTTCGAGCAATTGTATTAATGGTGGTGTCTTTCAATCCAAGGAACATTAGATTTGTTTTCTCTAGCAGATATTTAAATAAACCCTTAGGCTTCAAAAGCTGATTATGGCCTGTTTTATCTTGATGTATCTCATAAAGAACATTCTTTGATAAATCCAAATGCCTAATAGGTAAAACGCTCACAACCTGGGCAAGAATATTAAATTCATCAGGATTCAACCCCATACTCCTTAAAGAAAGCGCTTCCAAATGGTCAAACTCAGTCAATAGCCACACCATATTTTCAACAGGCAAGAGCTGCTCGGGCACATCCGCCTCAGAATCCACCTCAGAACCCGTCTCAAGACTTGCTCCAAAGATCCTCCAGGCCACCTCCTCACACCTTTCTTGGTAGTCTTCCGGCAAAGGTAAGGCGTTGCGGTCCCAGCCAGAAAGGTCTAAAACGCGGCACGTCTCCTTTAAAGAACTTAGCAAATGATAGAGGGTTCCAGTGCCATTTTCATCTCTGTAGGGCAGTAAGTAGCGATCTGTCACACCACATCGAGTTATTTTCAACTCTGAAATCTTTTGCACGTGTGGTGACTTTTCAAGAACACCAAAAAAATCAGCACTAACGTCGCTTTGGTCAAATCTGAAAGTCACGTTTTCAGAGTGTGCTTTCGACAAGATCTCCGCCAGTCCAGAAGCAACCCGGGGGGTTAAAAAAGCGCCAGAAAGTTCGATTGAGGAAAGCTTCAGTGCATCATAAACTAACAGCCCAGATTGTAGTTCCGGCAATCTTTCTCGCCCATTTTCAGCGCACTCTCTTGAAACAAAACCCTCAACTTCTGGTTTTGTTTCACTCCAAAGTCTTTGTTGTCCTTCAATATCAGATCCTAAAAGCGATTCAACAGCCCAACGTCGAACTTCGCTTGAATATTCAAAAGGCAAAGAAATTTTCAAGTGGTCCAATCCCAAACCAAGGCTCCACAAAAATAGATTCAAATCATAAACAAGTGTTTTAAACTGCTCCTCTGGCACAGCGTTTACGTCGCTTTGGTTGATTTCAATACCTTTTACAACGCTAGCCCCTCTTGATATTATGACGCCTTTTGAAACTTCCATATATCGTTTGATGAAAATGCATAATTTACCATAGTCGCTGCGCTGCGGATCATCAAAATCATAGGGATAGTTTTTAATTTCGCTTTGATCTGCTCTAAGAATATGAATGCCATCCCCTCGAAAAGATAGTGTCAAATCAAACGCTGGATCTTGGTATTTTTCCCGCCAATCACCATAACTAAAAAGAGTAAAGAAGAATAAAAGACCTAAATATTTCAAAATAGCACCCACAATTATTAGATATTAATTAGCTAAACTTAGGGCCTTTAGCAAATATTTTTTCGTCTACCGCGGCATTATCATTTCGTGTAAGGTACAAGATGGATAAACAAGCAGCGTATAAAGATGACACAAAAACCATACATTATTGTTCTGGGAAATGAAAAAGGGGGCACAGGAAAGTCCACCACTGCCATGCACATCATCACGGCCCTGCTGGATATGGGCTATAAAGTTGGCAGTATCGATGTCGATGCCCGCCAAGGAACGCTGACACGTTATTGCCATAACCGCGAAGCTTATCAAAAAAACCATCTCCCAAGCTTAAACTTATCTGATCATGTGGCGATCCACAAAAGTCATGCCCCGACAGTAAGCCAAGCCAAAGAAGATGATGAAAAGAATTTCAACCAAGCCATCGCCGACCGGAGCGATTGCCACATTATTGTCATTGATACACCTGGAAATGATACGCACCTTGCTCGCTACGCTCATTCCTATGCCGATACGCTGATCACCCCCATGAACGATAGCTTCATTGATTTAGATGTGTTGACAAATATCAACAGTGAGACCTTAGAACTGACCCGGCCAAGCATCTACGCGGAATGGGTGTGGGAGCAAAAAAAGCAACGTGCTATCCGCGATAAAGGCAGCATTGATTGGATCGTGCTCAGAAACCGTCTTGCAAGTATTCACTCCAACAACCGTCAACGCATCGATGAAGTCCTCGCAAAACTCTCCAAAAGGTTGGCGTTCAGACTTCTGGAAGGCTTTAGTGAGCGGGTTATTTTCAAAGAGCTTTTTCCAAAAGGTCTCACCTTGATTGACCTTAAAAAATTAGAGCAACCGCTGACTCTTTCACAGGTTGCCGCGCGCAATGAATTGCGCGGCCTAATGCGGGAAATTAAATTCCCTGATCTCCAGGAAAAACTTGCATCAGCCTAGGTTTTTGCTACTTTATCAGCATCTGATTCTTTAAAGGAGTTTATGTAAATGACCAAAGTGCGCAAGGCCCTTTTTCCTGTTGGCGGTCGCGGCACCCGTTTTCTACCAGTAACCAAAAGCATTCCCAAAGAAATGCTCCCTATCATTGATAAACCCCTGATCCAATATGCCGTTGAAGAGGCGCAAGCAGCCGGCATTGAAGAATTTATCTTTGTAACGGGCCGGGGCAAAACGGTGATTCAAGATCATTTTGATTACAGCTATGAACTGAACACCGAACTTGAAAAACAGAAAAATGAAGCTTTGATTGAAAACGTCGATCGCGTCGTCTTCGATCCGGGTAAAATTTGTTACATCCGTCAACAAATGCCCCTCGGTCTAGGTCATGCTGTATGGTGCGCCCGAAATTTTATTGGGGATGAACCCTTTGCTGTTTTGCTTGCCGATGATTTAATTTTTTCTCAAACGCCCTGCCTTAAACAAATGGTTGAAGCGTATGAAGTCGGCCAAAACATGGTAGCCATCCAAGAAGTTAAACCAGAAGACGTCGATCAATACGGTATTATTAAATGTGGTCTTCAAAAAGGCCCTCTCATTGAAGCGCATCAAATCGTTGAAAAACCTTGTGCTCTTGAAGCACCTTCTAATAAAGCTGTTATTGGCCGCTACATTTTAGAGAGTTCCATTTTCCAAGAACTTGAAAGCTTAAAAACCGGCAAAAACAATGAAATTCAACTGACAGACGCCCTTGAAGAAGCCAGAAAAAAAGGCACCCCTCTGACAGGTTTTGAATTTGAAGGGCAGCGTTTTGATTGTGGGTCAAAGCTTGGCTTAATCAATGCATCGCTTGCTCTTGCACTTCATAGATCCGATACCAAATCTGAAATGGAAAAGATCCTACAACACTATTCAACGTCAGGGAAAAGCTCATGAAAATTGCCATCATTGGAACCGGCTATGTAGGCCTTGTCAGTGGTACGTGCTTTGCCGAGCTGGGGCATACCGTAACGTGCATTGACATTGATAAGCCCAAAGTTGCACGGCTTCAAAAGGGAGAAGTCCCTATTTATGAACCAGGTTTGGAAAAACTAATCCTTAGCAACATGGATCAAAAAAGATTATTTTTCACATCTGATTTCACGCCCACCCTTTCAGAAGCAACCGTTGTTTTCATCGCTGTTGGTACGCCTCAAGATCCCATAACGGGCCAAGCAAATCTAAAGGCTGTTTTTCAATGTGCAGAGACAATTGCTAAGCACTGTTCGAACGGTGTTGTTATCGTCACCAAATCAACCGTCCCCGTTAATACCCATCTGCAGCTCAGTGACCGAATCAGCAAGGCCAATCCCGATCTTGAATTTCATCTGGTATCCAATCCCGAATTTCTCAGGGAAGGCTCCGCCGTTCATGACTTCCTCTACCCAGATCGGATTGTCGTTGGTACAAACTCTGAAGAAGGGGAACAAACCTTACGAAATGTCTATGCCCCACTTTTGCGTCACGGGGTACCATTTATTTTCACGTCTCTTCCCTCGGCAGAGCTCGCCAAATATGCCAGCAACAGCTTTTTGGCAACCAAAATTGCCTTCATCAATGAAGTGGCCAATCTCTGTGAAAAAACCGGCGCCCATATTGATGATGTTGCCCGCGCCATGGGCCTTGATAAAAGAATTGGGGCTGATTTTCTGAAAGCCGGCCCTGGTTATGGAGGCTCATGTTTTCCGAAAGACACGTTAGCCCTCTCTCATACGGCGCATCAATATGGCGCGCCCCTAACCATTGTTGATGCTGTTATTAAGGCAAATAAGAGCCGTAAAGATCAAATGGCACAACGCGTTCTCGATCTTCTCAATCTCCACAAGATCCAAAAAGTAGCGGTTTTAGGGGTTGCATTTAAAGCAGAGACGGATGATATCCGTGATAGTCCCGCCTTACCGATTATAGAGAAACTCACAGCCCACGGTTTTGATCTGTGCATTCATGATCCCCAGGCGCTCGGCAATGCTAAACGTGAACTCAAACTATCCCCATCCGTCTGTTATGACTCGCTTGAAAAAGCACTTGAAGCAGCAGAAGCGATTGTCATTATCACAGAATGGCAAGCTTATAAATCTCTAGACTTATCAGTCCTGGCCCAGTCTAAACTTCGCCCTCTCATCATTGACCTTCGCAACATCATCGATTGCGCCCGGGCCCAATCCTTAGGTTTAACCTGCATACCCATTGGCTCTACCGAGGATAATCATGCCTGAACATCAAGGCCTCAAACAGTATTTCCCCGCACCAGAAGCTTTTGAAAGACATCGCCTTTGCACAGAAATTCTTCAGCGTTATGATATCCGAGGTATCTACAATCAAACCTTAACCAACCAAGATGCCTATGTTCTTGGCCATGCTTTAACGCTTCATTTCAAAAAACACACCGCTGAGCCGATTCCTGCTTTTCTGGTGGGGCATGATTGCCGCCCTTCATTTCCGGCCCTTAAAAAAGCACTCATTGCCGGTATTACCGAGGCAGGAGGAGAGGTTTTTGACCTTGGCCTTGCCCCAACACCCGTGGTTAATGTGTGCACGCTTCAACAAAAAGTGTTTGATCTCCCCGCCTCTATTGTTGCTGGCATCATTATCACAGCCTCTCACAATCCAGCGCCCTACAATGGCTTTAAAATAATGGATAACCAGGGCATCCCCGTGTGCGGTGCTGAGTTGGTTGACCTTCTTAACGCAAACGTTGATCTTTCCCAGATCACCTCTCAAACGCGCCCTGTTCAAGAGGCATCCTATCTCCTGTATAAATATCTTCTCTATCTCTTAGGGCATTTTAAGGGGCTTCATCACTTAAAAAACAATAAAAAATACATCTGGGATACAGGCCATGGTGTTTGTGGCCCTCTCCTCGAAAAGCTGATTTCCCATCTACCCGGTTCTCATCATATCATGAACCAAACGCCCGATGCCTCTTTCCCAGATCACACCCCCGATCCCAGTGTTGAAGAAAACATGCAAACTTTAAAAAAAGCCGTGATCCAAGAAAGGGCTGATTTGGGTTTTAGTATTGATATGGATGGCGACCGTCTCGGTGTTATTGATGCCAAAGGCCACTATTGGAACGGTGAAAAACTCAGTTACTTGTTTGCCGAGCATCTCTGTCAAAAGCAAAAAACCAAAATCATCGTTGATGTCAAATCCAGCCAGAGCATTCTAGAGAGGGTCAAAGATCTAGGATCAGAAGCCGATTTATGTCCCACCGGCCATGCGTTGATTAAAAAAATTTTAAAAGAACAGCCTGAGATCTCATTTGCGGGAGAATACAGCGGCCACCACTATTTTCCACATACTTATTGTTTGGTTGATGATGCATTTTTCAGTGCCCTTACTGTTCTGAACATTGATCAGCACTCACCCCTAAGCGACACGTTCCAAGATCTTCCCTCTGTTTATGCCATTCCCCAAAAGCAAATTCACTTTCCAACTCATGAAGACAAACAAAAAGCAATGAAAGTGGTTGAACAACGGGCGAAGACCCTCAATTTGGATCCAATCACCCTCGATGGCGTCCGCTTGAATTTCCATTTCGGATGGGGTCTTATACGGGCGTCAAATACCGAGCCCGCCCTCACCTACCGGGCTGAAGCTCAAACAGAAAAGAGCCTTGCTGAGATTCTCTCGCTGATGGAAACAACACTATTGGAGACAGATTCTTGATAGAACGCTCAAACTTGCTATAATCCGCTTATGTCCGAATTATTCAAAAACCCTACGCATAAGCCTGACAAAGCCTATACTGCTGAAGATATTCAAGTTCTTGAAGGCCTTGAACCTGTTCGTCATCGCCCTGGCATGTACATTGGCGGAACCGATCAAAGGGCCTATCATCACTTGGCCAGTGAGATTCTTGATAATGCCATGGATGAAGCTGTAGCAGGTCATGCAACAACCATCTATGTCCATCTTGGGGCGGATAACACCCTAACCATTAAAGACAACGGCCGCGGTATTCCATTTGATCCTCATCCTAAAACCCCTGATAAGTCAGCCCTCGAAGTGATCTTAACAACGTTGCATTCTGGGGGAAAGTTCAAGGAAGGCGCCTATCAAACCGCTGGTGGGCTGCACGGTGTGGGGCTTTCTGTTGTGAACGCCCTTTCTCAATATCTCAAAGTTATTGTTGTACGGGATCAAAAAGCCGTCATGCAAGAATTTTCCAAAGGGAGTCCCACAACGGGCCTCGTTCCCATTCTTGACAAAAAGCCTTTTCAACGCGGCACAGAAATTACCTTTCAACCCGATTCAGAAATTTTTGAAGATCAATGCTTTTTTAAGCCTGAGAGACTGCTCAAACTTCTGCATACCAAAGCCTTTCTATATAAAGGGGTTAAGCTGTATTGGTCATGTGATCCTCTTTTGGTTGAGAAAACAGACATTCCATCCTCAGAAGAGATTTATTATCCCAACGGCCTGCTGGATTACCTAACCCTTCAATTAAAAAATCAAGACTGCACTCTAGAAGAAAGTTTTGCTGGCCGCACAGAATTTTCAAACAATGAAGGGTCCATCGAATGGGCTTTAAATTGGTGTCCAGATAAAGAAGATAGCTTCACAAGTTTTTGCAACACCATCCCAACCCCACTCGGGGGGGCGCATGAATCTGGGTTTAAAAGTGTCTTCAGTAAGTCTCTCAGAGCTTTTGGAGACATGGTAAAAAATAAAAAAGCGGCCAAGCTAACAAACGATGATATTTTTAGTCATAGCCAAGTCCTGCTTTCAATTTTCATCAAAGACCCTCAGTTTCAAGGTCAAACAAAAGAAAAACTAGCCTCTCCCAAGGTAACCCGTCTCATTGAAATCTCGCTTCGAGATTACCTCGATCACTGGTTTGCTAAAAACATTTCTCAATCGCAAAAAATTTTAGATGTTAGTATTGCCAATCACGATGAACGCAAACGCCTAAAGGCCCTCAAAGAAACAGATCGTAAGTCAGCCACCCAACGGCTCAGACTGCCCGGCAAACTTGTTGACTGTAGTTCTCGAGAGTCCAAAGGATCTGAATTATTTCTTGTCGAAGGAAACTCAGCGGGGGGAACAGCCAAACGGGCTCGTGAGCGCCAGTTCCAAGCGATCCTGCCGCTGCGGGGTAAAATCCTCAACGTTGTCAGTGCCACGCTGGATAAAATGCTGGCGAATCAAGAAATCAAAGACATGCTCCAAGCCCTGGGCTGTGGTATTGGGGCCACGTTTGATCTCAATAATCTGCGCTATGAACGCATCATCATCATGACGGATGCTGACGTGGACGGCGCTCACATTGCGGCGCTGTTAATGTCTTTCTTTTATGAAAAAATGCCAGAGATTGTTGAACAGGGGCATCTCTACCTTGCCCGCCCCCCTCTCTATCGCCTTACATCAGGTGCCACCTCTATTTATGCCACCGATGAAGCAGAGCGTCTGGCGCTTCTAGAAACCACGTTCAAAAACAAAAAAGTTGATATTCTCCGCTTTAAAGGGCTGGGTGAAATGGATGATGACCAACTCAAAGACACCATGAATCCTAAGACCCGTATTCTAGAACAACTCACCCTTGAAGAAGATCCGGATCAGCCTCATCAAATTTCTATTAAAACATTTGTTCAAAACTTAATGGGGCGGCATGCTGAAAAACGGTTTGAGTTTATCGAAGCCAATGCCACCTACGTTGAAGAGCTTGATATCTAATGCAACTTGCAACCGGCATTGTCGTGTTCTTTATGATCTAGTGGATTGTTCTACTACTGATTTTACCGTTCAACTTTCAAGCCCAAAAGACGGTTGAAAAAGGCACGGCCCCAAGCGCGCCTAAACAGTTCTCCTTTAAAAAGAAAGCACTTTATACCAGCTTCATCTCTCTGCTGCTCTTTGTCGTTTTATATGGTTTGATCGCAGCCGATATTTTTTCTTTCCGGGAAATTGTGCAGCAAAAACCTCTGTGGTAATCTGTCTTAAGAGGTAGTCACCTGAATTTTGTAGACATTCATTAAAAGCATCTTTTTATCTAATGCAGATTGCATTGACAGGCTCAAGACCTGTTGCGCCTCATTCCACACCAGTTCAGGTTTTTTCGTTTTGAGCGCTTCCCTCGACAGCCGGACAAAAGATTCATCATTTTCTTTTTCAATTGCCATCAATTTTTGCGTCTCACTTTCAGCGGTAAGGAAATAAAGCCGTATGTCTTTAAGGGTTTTACCAGGCGCCAGGTGTGATTTTAGAAACCCCTCTACAGGAACAAGCGGCTCTTGAGCATTTTTGGACGCCCTTCTTTTTTTTGGCCACTCTTTTTTTAAAAGGAGCACATCCTCAGCATTGTTTGCTTTCAGGCCTTCCCCTCTAAGCGTTAAGATAACGCGGCCAGACATTTCGTCTTTTTTTTCAGCACTTGTTAAAACGCTCAATAAAAGAAAAAGAATAAGGGTGAAATAACGTTTCATATGTAGCATACTTTTATCAAGAATTATTGCGTGGAGAACGTGAATTGTAAATCAGTTTTTTTATCTTGATAACTTGTACAAAGAATGTTAGTGAACAAACAAAAACATTAAAGCACGTGATGACGCTCAGTCGCCCTGCCTCGTTTAAGTCTAAAGTCCGTCAGAGACTTTTTCCAGTTCATTCTCACGAATTCCCTAAATTCTTTTCTCTTAACTTTATTCACGTGTTTGTGGTTGTTAATTTTTGGCTTCTTCATAACCTTAAAGACACGTTGGTGGTGGCAACAGCTGGTTCGGGATCAGAGGTCATTAATTACCTGAAAGTCTTTGGTGTTTTTCCAGCTTCCATTGCTTTTGTGATCGCCTTTTCATGGCTTTCTAATCGCTACACTCAAAGAGCCTTGTTCTACGGTATTCTGGCCATATTCCTAGCATTCTTCTTAATCTTTATTGTTTTCATTCACCCCCATCTAGATGTTTTGCATTGGAGTCAAGAACAACTTCAAAACTACAAAGATCTCTATCCTCGGTTTCGGTGGTTTTTCCCAATCATAGGTTACTGGTCTTATTCTTTTCTATATGTCATGGCCGAAATGTGGTCAGCCATTGTTCTCACCTTTTTATTTTGGCAATTTGCCAACCAAATAACCCCTGTTGAACAGGCCCGCCGTTTTTACATGTTAATCGCAAGCTTCAGCTCTATCGGAATGTTAATTGCAGGTGGCTTGACAAAAAGCGTTCAAATTCTATTTCCCAACAATATTGATGATCAGATCAACTTCCTTATGTCAACGACGGTATTTTTCATTGTTGCCATCATGGTTTTATATCACTGGATGCAGAAAAATGTTGTGGAAGATCATCAACACTATCATCCAGATAATGGTACGCCTGCAAAGAAAAACAAAATCAAAATGTCCTTGACGCAAAGCCTTAAGTACATATTTAAATCTGACTATCTAGCATACATCGCGATTTTAGGCATAAGTTACAATATTTCTGTGAACTTTGTAGAGGTCACCTGGAAAAACCAGGTCCGGCAGATGTACCCTGATAAGCAGGATTACCTCTCCTTTATGGGCGATTACAACTTAATTTTCGCGGTGATTATTTTTTTCACTGGTTTCCTGGGGTCCAGCTTCGTCCGAAAGTTCAGCTGGCGTCAAAGCGCAATGGTCACGCCCCTTGTCTCTGTTGCAACGGCGATTCTTTTCTTTGTGATTGCTCTGTATGGCGAAAGCTGCGGTCCTCTGTTCGGCTTCTTTGGGGTCACCGCCATTGCCGGTTCTTGTTGGATAGGCCTCCTTCAGAATTTAGCAGCTAAAACGTGTAAGTACTCTTTTTTCAATACCACGCGGGAGATGTCCTATATTCCTCTCGATGCTGAACTACGGGTTAAAGGGAAAGCCGCCGTTGATGTGCTCAGTGGTCGCATTGGCAAGCTCGGGGGTTCTGGAATCCAAGGGATATTATTGGTCTTAATTCCAGGATCAACTCAAATATCCATCGCGCCTTATCTAGCGCTTTGCGCCTTTGCCATCTTCTTTCTATGGTCTTGGGCCATTAAACGGATGAGCCATAAACTGGATGCTCTCACGGATAAGCCTGCTGTTTAATTTATCTTTATCGCCCTTGCGAGGCGGTGTTTTTTTATTGACCGTCATTGCGAGGCGGCATGTAATGCCAACGTGGCAATCTCTCTTCCCTAGACAGTCGTCATTGCGAGGAGGCCTTTAGGCCAACGCGGCAATCTCCTTCCTTAAACCAGATCCTCACATCATGGCTGCGCCATTCCTCAGGATGACGTGTATAAAAGAATCGTCATTGCGAAGGCGGGGCGCAACCCCCACTTGTCATTGCGAAGGAGGGAAACGACTGCGGCAATCTCTCTTCCCTAGACAGTCGTCATTCTGAGCGCCAGCATGGCGCGTGAGAATCTCATCCTATAAGAAAAACTAAGCAACCACGAACTTGGACAGCAAATCAGGCTTGTCCTTCAGTAACTCTTCAAAAAATTCTTTTTGACGCGCATCGATCGAAACTTCCTCCAACTTGTACGTATAGGCCATAAAGCAAGCAATATCTAATACTTCTTTCAAGTTTAATAAAGACCTCAAATCAACGGATTTTAATTGAAGACAAGCAGGTAAGAAAGGACCTATCACTTTCTTAAGCTGAGGCTGAGGCTGAGGCTGAGGCTGAGGCAGATCCAGATTTAGGGTCTCTAAACTCCGACAATTATATAAGAAATCATTTCCAATCTTCTTAAGCTGGGGCAAGCTCAGCGTCAGGGTCTTTAAACTTTGACACTGCGCTAAGAAACCCTTTCCAATCTGAGTAACCTGGGGCAGGCTCAGCGTCAGGGTCTTTAAACTTTGATTTTTATATAAGAAACCCTTTTCAATCTTCTTAAGCTGGGGCAGGCTCAGTGTCAGGGTCTT